>JBDLIK010000095.1:0-9026 GCA_039714895.1 Myxococcota bacterium
GCGAGCTGGCTGGTGGACGTCGTCAACACCCTCACCGGAAACCTCGACCGGGAGGGCGGTGCCATGTTCCCGCGGCCTGCCACCGGACCCGCGCGGGAAGAGCCGAAGCGTCGGGGCCGCAACGCCTATGGGCGCTGGCGCTCCCAGGTTCGCGGGCTTCCGGAGTTCGCCGGGGAGCTGCCCGTGGCGGCCCTCGCCGAGGAGATCGATGGCGCCGACGAGCCCATCCGCGCCCTGGTGACGGTGGCGGGCAACCCCGTGCTCTCCACCCCCAATGGCGCGCGCCTGGCCCGGGCCCTCGAGAGCCTCGAGTTCATGGTCTCGGTGGACATCTACCTGAACGAGACCACGCGCTTCGCCGACTTCATCCTTCCCACCACCACCCCCCTGGAGCGCTCGAACTACGACGTGATCTTCCAGGCGCTGATGGTGCGCAACGGCGCCAAGTGGTCGCCGCCGGTGCTCCCGCCGCCCGCCGACTCCCGCCACCCCTGGCAGGTGGTGACGGAGATCGGAGCCCGGGTGAACGGCACCACCCTCGATGCGGTGGACGAGCTCGTCTTCGAGCACCTGCTGGCTGCGGCCGTGGGCGAGGAGCATGGATCGTGCCCGGGTGTCAGCAGGGAGCAGGCGCGGAGCGCGCTCGGCACGCAGCGCGGACCGGAACGCCTGCTCGATCTCGCCCTGCGCGCCGGCCCCTACGGCGACCGCTTCGACGCAGCGCGGGAGGGGCTCTCTCTCCAACGGATCCGGGAGGCCCCCCACGGCCTCGACCTCGGCCCCCTGCTGCCGCGGCTGCCGGGCGCGCTCGCCACGGCGAGCGGGGCCGTCGAGCTCGCGCCGGAGCTCGCTCGGTCCGACCTGGAGCGGCTGCGTCAGCGGCTTCGGGACCGGGAGGGCGACGACCGTCTGATGCTGATTGGTCGCAGGCACCTGCGCTCCAACAACTCCTGGATGCACAACGTCCACGCCCTCGCCAAGGGCCCGGAGCGCTGCACGCTGCTCGTCCACCCGGACGACGCCCGCCGACTGGGGCTCGAGTCCGGCGGCCAGGCCAAGGTGCGCTCTCGCGTGGGCGAGGTGACGGCCCCGGTGGTCGTGAGCGACGAGATGATGCCGGGGGTGGTGAGCCTCCCCCACGGCTTCGGACACGCGGGAGAAGGCGTGCGCCTCGAGGTGGCCCGTCGCCGGGCCGGGGTGTCCTCGAACCTGCTGACCGACGAGGACGGAATCGACGACCTCTCGGGCAACGCCATCCTCAACGGAATCCCGGTGGAGGTGGGCGCCGCGTGAGTTGTGGGTCCGGTTCCGGGCAGAGCCCGGAACCACCACAGCTTCGCTCGCCGTTGGCTCGCTGCGCGCGCCTGTCGGCGCTTGCGCTCATGTCACGATCTTGGTCGGGCTCCTAAGCGGCTCAGCCGGGGTCCGGACCCCGGAGCAGGATCGCGCGGCGGCGGGCTGCCTTGCGCGAGCCCCGGGTCGCGCCGCTGAGCGTTGCCTCCCGGTCCTCGGCGCGGGGAGCGCCGAAGGCACTGCCGCTCCGGCTGAGCTCGAGGTAGTAGTTCTCCTCGTGCCGGCTGCGACGGTACCAGCGCAGCGCGGCGCTTCCCACCACGCTCACTCCCACCAGCAACCCGACGGCCACCACCGGGGAAATGCCGAGCAGGGCCGCGAGCGCGGTGATCAACCACTCCACCATGCGGGGAGTCTAGCTCGCGCGCCGGGCGAAGGGGCGCAAACGCCTCACCGTCCGGTGGCGGGGGGTCGGGAACCCCGTCCGACGGCTTCTGCCTCACTCCAACAGGGTCAGTAGACTCGAGGTGTCGAGCCGCCCACCCCCCCGCTCCTGGAGCACGGCGTAGAGACGATCCACCAGGGCGGCCACTGGCAGCCGGGCGCCGCTCTGCTCCGCCTCCTCGAGGGCGAAACCCAGATCCTTGCGCATCCAGTCCACGGCGAAGCCGAAGTCGTAGCGTCCCTCGATCATCGTCGATGCGCGGTGGCTCATCTGCCAGGATCCGGCCGCCCCCTGGGAGATCACCTCCACCACCGCAGCGGGATCGAGGCCGGCCCGGCGGGCGAAATGAAGGCCTTCGGCGAGGCTCTGGACGACGCCGGCGATGCAGATCTGGTTCACCAGCTTGGTGAGCTGACCACAGCCCGCGCTCCCGAGGCGCGCGAAGCTCTTCGCGTAGGCCGCCACCAGCGGCTGCGCCCGCCCAAAGGCCAGCTCGCTTCCGCCCGCCATCACGGTGAGGGCGCCACTTCTGGCTCCCTCCTCCCCGCCCGAGACGGGCGCGTCGAGCACCTCGAGCTCGCGCAGGGCCCCGGCCTCCGCCAGCTCTCGGGCGAGGGAAGGCGAGGCGGTGGTGTGGTCCACGAAGACGGCGCCGGGTGCGAGCACCGCGAAGGCCCCATCGGCGCCGAGGGTGATCTCGCGCAGGGCCGCGTCGTCGCCCGTACAGGCGAACACGAAGGCCGCGCCCTCCGCCGCCGTGGCGGGTGTGGCGGCGAGAGCGCCACCGTACTCCGCCACCCAGCGCTCGGCGGTCTCCGGCGTGCGGTTGTAGACCCGCACTGAATGGCCCGCCCGGGCCAGATGCCCGGCCATCGGATAGCCCATGGCCCCGAGGCACAGAAACGCCACGTTCTCCGAGTTGTGGGTCCGGTTCCGGGCAGAGCCCGGAACCACCACAGCTTCGCTCGGCTGCGCCTCGCTGCGCGCGCCTCCGGCGCTTGCACTCTCTTCGCGATCTCGGATCACGATGCGGAGGCGCGGGCGGGGCCGGGCTCGCAGGGCGCGCCGTCCCGGTAGGCGACGAGGTGACCCCGAAGCGCCGGAACCCGGGGGCCCGGTGTGAGGATGCCGATGAGGTTCAGAGGATCGGCGGCAGTGAGCACGACCCGCTCGCCGTCCCGCGGCCGGCGCCGCGTGTGGCGCAGAGCCTCCACGGCGCCGGGCAGCGCGTATTGCTCGCCCGCGAAGCCGGTCACGAAGCGTCCGCCCCGAGCCGTGCCGCGAGCCTCCATGCGCCGGAGGGCACGAAGCAGCTCGCGCCAGGGGAGGACGAGGCTCTCCCGGACCATCAGATCCCGGAACACGACCCCCCAACGCACCAGCAGCTGCTCGGCGACGGCCTCGGCGAGGAGCCCTTCCTCGAGCTCGCCATCGGCATCGGGCAGCAAGGCAAAGCGCCCGGGAACGCCGGCGGCAGCCCGGCGCAGCCGACGCCGAACGGCGGGACCGCGCGCCGCGCTGGGACGAGGTGCGCGACGCCCCAGCAGGGCCCGCAGGGCGCCGAAGCCGTCGGCGACCACCAGGCCCCGGGAGACGAGGTCGAAGAGCGCCGCCTCCACCTCGGAGTCGCTGTCTTCGCTGCGGCCGGCGATCTCCCCGGGAAAGAGCGCTCCGCCCCGGCGCAGCTCGGCGAGCACCCGGGCCGCCGGCCCCGGCTCCGGTTCGGCAGGCCGAGCGCCCCCCCGGGCGGCCGCGAGCAGCCAGGGAAGATCGTCCCGGCGTACGAATGTGATGGGCGTGGCGCGCGATGGCGCCAGCCCCCGATCGCCGCGAGAAGGCGGGCCCGGAAGCCCGAGGCGCCCCCAGGCGACCTGCCCGCCGAGGCAGAGCTCGTCGAGCCACTCCCGACGGTAGCCCGACACCCGAGCGGGGAGCACCGACTCCTCCCAGGCCCCGGCCCCGAGCTCGAAGCCCTGGAGCTGTTCGACGACGGCGAGCAGCCCCCGACGCCCCTCGCGAGTTCGGTCGGGAGTGGCGTACTGCCAGCGCAGCAGGAAGCGCAAGAAGTCCTGCGCGGTCACGGGCTCGATCTCGCGGCGCAGTCGCTCCTGAGTGTAGAGATGGATGCGCGAGAGCAGCCGCCGAGCGCAGAGCTCGACGGACCCTTCCCCGCGGCGCGGATCGAAGCATCCACGCAGAGCGAACCCTTCCGCCTCGAGCCGCGCGCACCCCATCACCACGAGCGGCTCGTCGATCCCGGTCCGCTCGGCGAGCTCGCCTGGGGTCACCGGCCCCAGCGCCTCGAGATGTCCGCGCAAGGCCTCGGCGGCCGCAGCATCGGGCTCCACGACTCGCTCGAGCCCTCGCGGCACCGGAAGGGCCGGGGCGAGGGTGGCGGTTGGGAAGAGCGCGCGAGCCTCCGGCTGGCGCTCCGCGGCAAGCCAGCGCAGCCCGGCGGGAGCCAGGATCGTCGTGGCCCGACGCTGTTCGACGAGCTCGCGGTGGAGCGCCGCCCAGGCGGGATCCGGCCGGGTCACGAACTGGGAGAGCAGCAGGTCGTGGAGCTCGTCGGCGTCGCGGGGCGCGGGGGCGACCTCCTCGCGCACACGCGCCACGGCCTCGGCGTCGAGGCGGCCCAGGTCTCGCGCGCTCTCGGGCAGCCCGCGGCGCAAGGCCACCGCTCGGGTGCGGCGCTCCTCCAGCGGCGCGTCGTCGAGGAAGGTATAGGGCTTGCCGTTCAGGATCTCGTGGGCCAGCGGCGAGGGCTCGGTGGTCTCCCGGAAGTGGGCGCGGATCCCGCCCCTGCGCAGCTCTGCCAGCAGCTCTCGCAGCCCCGCGACGTCGGTTGCCTCGCTGAGGCAGTCGTGCAGCGTCTGCCGCACGATGGGATGCTCCGGGATTTCGATAGGACCGGTGGTGTTCTCCTGACAGGCGGCCAGCCGGGGGAAGAGCGCCGCCATCAGGTCGTCGGCCTGCATGCGCTGGATCGGCGGGGGGATGCGCCGACCGCCCCGCTGGCGTGGAACCAGCAGCGCCCGGCCCAGGTTCCAGCGCCAGCGCACGGTGAACATCGGCGTGGCCAGGATCGCCTGGGCCAGCACCTCGTCGATCGTCTCCGGTGAGAGAAAGCGCGCCACGTCCGGAAGCTCGAAACCGTGTTGGGGTCCCAGGGAGAGCACCACCGCGTCGTCGTTGGCGGCCGCCTGGAGCTCGAAGTCGAAGCTGCGACAGAAGCGCTTGCGCAGGGCCAGTCCGAGCCCGCGGTTGATGCGTCCGCCGAAGGGAGCGTGCACCACGAGCTGCATCCCCCCGGTCTCGTCGAAGAAGCGCTCGAAGACGATGTCCTCGCGGGTGGGCACCACGCCGAGGGCGCCGCGCGCGGCGTCCAGGTAACGGGCGAGCGACTCGGCCACGTCGTGGCGGAAGCCCTCGGCTTCGAGCCAACGGCGGGCCGCCGGCAGACCCTGCTTCTCCAGGTGCTCCGCGATGCCGGAGCGCAGCCTGGAGACCTCGACGGAGAGCTCCTCGGTGCGCGCCGGAGCCTCTCCGAGCCAGAAGGGGATGGTGGGCGGCACGCCGGCCGCATCCCGGACGCGGACCACCCCGCCCGAGACCCGGCGGATGCGCCAGGAGGTGCTGCCGAGCAGGAAGACGTCCCCCACCATGCTCTCGATGGCGAAGTCCTCGTTCACGGTCCCGACGAAGGTGTCGTCGGGATCGGCCACCACCCGGTAGTCGGCGTTCTCCGGGATGGCGCCGCCGGAGGTGAGCGCGGTGATGCGGGTGCCGCGGCGCGCTCGCAGCCGGCCGTTCACGCGGTCTCGGTGGAGCCAGGCCCCCACCCGTCCCCGACCGGTGCGCACCCCGTCGGACACCATCTCGACCACCGAGTCGAAGTCCTCCCGGTCGAGGGAGGCGAAGGGAGCCGCGCCGCGTACCAGCGTGAAGAGCGCCTCCTCGTCCCAGGACTCGGCCGCACAAGCGGCCACGATCTGTTGGGCGAGGATGTCCAGCGGTGCCTGGGGGGGATGCACCCGATCCAGTCGTCCTGCGCGGACGCCTCGCAGCAGGGCCGCGCATTCCACCAGCTCGTCCCGGCTGGTGGGAAGCAGGACCCCGCGTGGTGTCGCTCCGAGGCTGTGGCCCGAACGGCCCACGCGCTGCAGAAAGGTGGCGAGACTGCGCGGCGATCCGATCTGGCAGACGAGCTCGACCGGCCCGATGTCGATGCCGAGCTCGAGGGACGCCGTCGCCACCAGCGCGCGCAGGTCTCCGGCCCGCAGGCGGGCCTCCAGCCGGGCTCGCCGCTCCTTCGAGAGGCTTCCATGGTGCGCGGCCACCTGTCCCTCGCCCAGCCGCTCCTCGAGCTGGTGCGCGACGCGTTCGGCCAGCCGACGGGTGTTCACGAAGACGAGCGTGGTGTGCTGGCCGGCGACGTGCTGGGCGATGCGATCCAGGATCTCGCCGAACTGCTCGGTGGTGGCCACCGCCTCGAGCTCGCCGCTCGGGATCTCGAGATCGAGCTCGAGGGCCCGACGGTGACCGAGGTCGATGATGCGGCAGGCCGGCGCCCCGCTGGCATCGCTTCGACCCGGACCGGCACCCACCAGCAGGCGAGCCAGCGTCTCTACGGGCCGCTGGGTGGCGGAGAGTCCGATGCGCTGGGGGGGTGCGTCGCAGAGCGCCGTCAGCCGTTCGAGGGACAGCGCCAGATGTGAACCGCGCTTGTCCCGGGCCACCGCGTGGATCTCGTCAGCGATGACGGTGTCGACGCCCCGAAGGCGTTCGCGGCTGCGCTCGGCCGTCAGCAGGAGATAGAGCGACTCGGGGGTGGTCACGAGCAGGTGGGGCGGCCGTCGGAGCATGGCGGCGCGATCGGCCGCGGAGGAATCGCCGCTGCGCACGAGCGCGCGGATCTCAGGAAGACCGCGACCCTGGGACGCCGCCAGCCGGCGCATCTCGGCCAGAGGGCGTTCGAGGTTGTGCTGGATGTCCGAGGCGAGCGCCTTCAGCGGCGAGACGTAGAGCACCCGCGTCTCGTCGGCGAGGGATCCCTCGCGCACGCTGCGCCGGACCAGGGCGTCGATGCAGACCAGGAAGGCGGCCAGCGTCTTGCCGCTTCCGGTGGGGGCGGCGAGCAGGGTGTGCTCTCCGTTCGCGACGGCGGGCCAGCAGCGGGCCTGGGGCTCTGTGGGGCCCGCCGGAAAGCGATGTTCGAACCAGCTCCGCACGGCCGGCTGGAAGAGCGAAAGCGGATCCCCCATGCCCTGCGACTCTAGCAGGGCGAGCCCCTCTCGGACCGACCCACCCTGCCGCCTCCACGGCCTCCATGAGGGGCTTCCGTTGGCGCCCTTCTGGTAGCATGGGCCTGCTTTCATGGAACGCATCGTTTCGCTCCTCCCGAGCAGCACCGAGATCGTCTGCGCCCTCGGACTCGAGCCGCAGCTGGTGGGCCGCTCTCACGAATGCGACCACCCGGCCTCGGTGGTCGCCCTCCCGGTGTGCTCGGAGCCGAAGCTCGACGCCCTGGCTTCGAGCCGCGAGATCGACCGGCGGGTGAAAGAGCTGGTGCGCGACGGGCTATCGGTCTACCGCGTCGATGCCGAACGGCTGCGTGAGCTGCAACCGGACGTGATCCTCACCCAGGATCAGTGCGACGTATGCGCCGTCACCCCTCGCGATCTGCGCGAGGCCCTGGCCGAGTGGCTGGGCGCGCAGCCGCGCGTGATTTCGCTGGAGCCGCAGACCCTGGGCGACGTGTTCGCCGACCTGCGGCGGGTGGCGACGACTCTCGGGGTCGAGGAGCGTGGCGCCGCCCTGGTGCGCGAGCTCTCGGGGCGCATCGCAGAGATCGGCGAGGTCACCGGGGCACTCGCGCCGCGGCCGAGGGTCGCCTGCCTCGAGTGGATCGATCCGCTCATGGCCGATGGGAGCTGGATGCCCGAGCTGGTGCGGCTGGCCGGGGGAGACTCGTTGCTCGGGACCCAGGGCGCGCGTTCTCCCTGGACGAGCTTCGAGGCCCTCGCGCAGGCGGACCCCGAGGTGATCGTGGTGATGCCCTGCGGCTTCGATCTCTCCCGGACCCGCCGCGAGGCCGGCGCTCTGGTGGAGCACCCGGGCTTCCCGGGGCTTCGCGCCCGGCGCGAGGGTCGCGTCGCACTCGTCGATGGACACCAGTACATGAACCGGCCGGGTCCGCGCCTGGTGGAGTCCCTGGAGATCCTGGCGGAGATCCTGCACCCCTCCCGCTTCGACTTCGGTCACCGGGGCCTCGGCTGGGAGTGGCTGTAGCCTCGACCGACCGTACGCTCCGCTCAGCCTGCGGCGCGCTCGAGAGCCTGCACGATCTGTTCGGGAGAGTGTTCGAGGCCGAGGAAGCGGCGGACGATGCGCCCCTCGGGGTCGATGACGAAGGTGGCGACCAGATGATCGATCTCGCCGCTCTCGGAACGGACGTGCCCTACCCCGAAGCCCTCGACCACCTCGGCCACGAGGGCGGGCTCGCCGGTCAGGAACGACCAGCCCGCGAGGTCTACACCCCGAGCGCGCGCGTAGGCGGAGAGTTCCAGAGGACCATCGCGCTCGGGGTCGAGGGAGATCGACACGAAGCGCACCCGATCGCGCAGGGCGTCGGGCAGCGCCCGTTGGGCGTCCACGTGGAGGCCGGTCAGCACAGGGCACGGCCCGGGACAGCTGGTGTAGATGAAGTCGAGAAGCACGGCACGGCCCGCGAGGTCCGAGAGACCCAGAGGCTCCCCCGCCTGGTCGATCAGCTGGAAATCCGGAGCGGGGTCCGTCTCGGCCGCGAGTCCGTCGAGAACGGTGCCCTCCCCTGCGGCCCCCACCTCGAGCACCGACCAGCCGAGCAGGCGATAGCTGCGCGGGGACGCCTCCAGTCGGAAGGCGATCACCTGACCCGGCTCCACGCTCTCGAAGAGCACCGGATCCGCCACGTCGAAGTTCATGGTCATGGCAGGCATCAAGCCCACGATCTCCTCGTGCGCCACCACGAGCTGGCCCAGCTCGCGGTTCACGTCGCGGACGACACCCCGGCCCTCGTAGACCCGCGTCTCCGCACCCCTTCCGCAGGCGACGAGCAGCGCCGCGAGCAGAACACCTGCGATCCCCTTCGCCACGGTCCCCTCCTGCGCCCAAGAGTAACGACTACGGGGTCAGGCGTCGCGGACTCTTTCCCTCGGAAACGAAGCGGATCGCCTCCTCGACCAGCCCGCCCACCGGCCGCTCGCGCACGGGCGAGGCCAGGAAGCGCACCGCAGCACATACCGGC
>JBDLIK010000096.1:0-8957 GCA_039714895.1 Myxococcota bacterium
AATCGTTCTCTCAACAGCTTCCCGGGCTGGGCGCCCGATGGGAAGCGGATCGTCTACACCTCCTACCGCGAGGCGGCCCGCCCCTGGCTCTACCTGCTGTCCCGGGGCGGCGATTCGCCGGGGCGAATCCTGAGGGGAGTCGCCGGGGATGCCCAGCTCTACCGGGGCGTCTTCGGTCCGGGGGGCAATCGGCTGGCGGTCGTCGCCAGCCAGGACGGGGCTTCAGAGCTCTACAGCGTGAAGCCCGACGGCAGCGGCCTGCGCCGTCTCACCCATCACCGCGCCATCGACATCGCGCCCTCCTGGTCACCCGATGGGCGCCAGATCGCCTTCGTCTCCGATCGCACCGGGGCGCCGCAGATCTACGTGATGGGCGCCGACGGCAAGGGCGTGCGCCGGCTCAGCTACGACGGCTCGTACAACACCGCTCCCAGCTGGTCTCCGGATGGCCGCTGGATCGCTTACGAGACGCGGGTCGGAGGGCAGTTCGACATCTGGCTGATCGATCCCGACGGCACGGTGAACGTGCCGCTCATCACCCATCCCCGCAGCGACGAGAACCCGAGCTGGTCGCCGGACGGTCGCAAGCTCGTCTTCGCCTCCACCCGGCGGGGGCGGGCCGACCTCTACAGCGTCGACCTGAACGGCGAGAACCTGCTCCGTCTCACCAACGGGGCTGGCGACAACACCAGCCCCGCCTGGGGGCCCCACCGGCGCTAGGACCCACCACCCTCGCTCCGCCGGGAGATTGGGGTAAATTCCCGGGCTTCCAGGGGGTGACCATGGAGTCGGCAGTCCGCTGGGTCGCTGCTGCGGCCCTTCTCGCGATGTTCTCACTGCTCTCGGGCTGCGTGACCGTGGCCGAGTTCCGCAAGCTCGAGCACCAGGTCGCCAAGCTCCAGGGCGCTCGGGGTCCCGGGGGGCACGAGACGCAGCAGGTGGCGGATCTGACCCTCGAGATCGAAGAGCTCAGGGAAGAGCTCGCGCAAATGGAGGGACGCGTCGACCTGGCGCAGCACCAGGCCGAGGAAGCTCTCACCGAGGCGCGCCACGCCCGGAAGGCAGCTGTGGGTGGCTCCCCCGGGGCGGAGCCACCGTCGGGAGCCGCCACCCCGCCGGAGGAGGGAAGTGACCCCCTGGCCGGCGTCTCGCGCGAGAACGCACCGGCCGCCGAGATCGCCGCCTACCGCGAGGCCTACTCCGCCTGGCGCGCCGGAGATACCCGCGTCTGCATTGACCGGTTCCAGCAGTTCTTGCAGACTTACGCGTCCTCCGCCTACGCAGACGACGCCGCGTTCTGGATGGCGGACTGCTACTTCCGGGAAGGGGACTATCGCGCGGCCATCCTGCGCTTCGACGACGTAGCGTCGGGGTATCCGACGGGCAACAAGGCCGCGGACGCGCTCTATCGGCAAGGAGAAGCACTGATGCGGCTCGGGCCCGGCTACGCCAACGCAGCGCGTCGGGCATTCGAGCGCGTGATCGAAGAGTACCCCGACTCGCCGCGCGTTCCCGAGGCGCGCCGCCAGCTCGAGGCGCTCGGCAAGGGCTAGGAGCTCCCGGCGACGGCCGGTTCCGGACCGGAGGTCCGGAGAGGGGAACGCATCCGTTGAGAAAGCGGGATGTAGAGAAGTTCAGGAAGATCCTCTCCGCCCAGCGCAGTCAGCTCCTGGGAAACGCGGAGAAGAGTCTCTCGAAGGACATCCAGATCGAGCCGGAGGACCTTCCCGACGAGATCGACACGGCCTCCTCCGAGATCAACCTCGGCATCACCGGCCGTCTGCGCGAGCGCGAGCGCGGACTCATCAACAAGATCGACTCTGCGCTCACCAAGATCGCGGACGGCGTCTACGGCACCTGCGAGAGCTGCGGCGAGGAGATCGGGCTGAAGCGCCTCGAGGCGCGTCCGGTGGCGGAGCTCTGCATCGACTGCAAGGCCGAACAGGAGAAGCTCGAGCGCCGCATGGGCTGAGCCCCGCCGCCCCGAGGCGCTGCGTCCCTGCGGCGGCTTGCCCCATCGCATGTCGCCTCCCGACCTGGTCCTCGGCATCGAGAGCTCCTGCGACGAGCTCGCCGCCGCCCTGGTGCGCGCGAGTGGCGAGATCCTCGCGAGCTCCATTCATGGCCAGGACGCGGTCCACCGGCCCTACGGGGGAGTGGTTCCCGAGCTGGCCTCGCGGGACCACGTGCGCGCCGTATCCGGGGTCGTGGAGGCGGCCCTCGAACAGGCCGGCGTGGAGGCCGCAGCGCTCGACGGCGTGGCGGTGACCGCAGGTCCGGGTCTGCTGGGCTCGCTGTTGGTGGGGGTCTCCTTCGCCAAGGCGCTGGCGTACCGGCTCGGGATTCCGTGCGTCGGCGTCCATCACCTGGCTGGCCATCTGGCGGCGGCGGAGCTCTTCGAGCCCGATCTGCGGCGGCCGTATCTCGGACTGGTGGTGAGTGGGGGACACACCGCTCTGTACCGCCTCGAAGAGGAAGGGCCCCCGGTGCTGCTGGGGGAGACCCGCGACGACGCCGCCGGTGAGGCCTTCGACAAGGTCGCCAAGCTGCTGGGCCTTCCCTACCCCGGCGGACCGGCCCTGGCGGCGCTGGCCGAGGCGGGCAACCCGAAGGCGGTGGCCTTCCCGCGGCCCCTGTCAGACGGCTCCTACCAGTTCTCCTACAGCGGCCTCAAAACAGCGGTGGCGCTGGAGGTCGAGCGGCGCGGAACCCTCGATGAGCGTGCCCGCGCGGATCTCGCGGCGTCGTTCCAGGCGGCCGCCACCGACGTGCTCGTGGAGCGTTGCCGTCGCGCTGCCCGGGACGAGGGGCTCTCCCGGGTGGCCGTGGTGGGTGGAGTCGCCGCCAACCAGCGACTGCGCCGGGAGCTGGGCCGCGCCGCGGAGGCCGAGGGCTTCCGGGTCGTCTTCCCGCCGCCGGCGTTCTGCACCGACAACGCCGCCATGATCGCGGCCGCGGGTGTGCGACTGCTCCGGACCGGTGTCTCCCACGGGCTCGACCTCGATGCCTTCTCCCGGGTGCCCCTCGGCGCCGACCCCTGGTCCAAGGAGGGTGCCACGTGAGCGCCTCCGAAGTCCGGGCGCTGCTCAGCCGTCACGGGCTGCTGGCCCGCCGGGACTTGGGCCAGAACTTCCTGGTGGATCCGGCCCTGGCCCGGAAGCTGGTGGCCCGGTCCGGGGTCCGGGAAGGGGAGACCGTGCTCGAGGTCGGTCCGGGGCTGGGGATCCTGACCCGGGCCCTGGCGGCGGTGGCCGCCCGCGTCGTCACGGTGGAGGTGGATGCGGGCCTGGTCCGGGCACTTCGGGCCAGTGGGCTTCCGCCGAACGTCGAGCTGCGGCACGGGGACGCGATGCGCGAGGACCTCGAGGCGCTGCTCCGGGGGCCGGGGCCGGCGCGGGTGGTCGCGAACCTCCCGTACGCCATCGCCTCGCCGCTGCTGCGCCGCATCCTGGACCTGCGAGTCCGGCTCGAGGGCTGGTCGGTGACGCTTCAGAAGGAGGTGGCGCTCCGGCTGCAGGCCCCGCCGGGGTCCCGCGACTACGGGTCCCTGGCGGTACTCCATCACCTGACCGTCAGCCTCGAGGGCGCTCTCGATCTTCACCCTCGCTGTTTCTACCCTGTGCCCCGCGTGGCCTCACGATTCGTCAGCCTGCGACCCCTGCGGGAGCCGCGAATCGCCCCGGGGGAGCTCCCGGGCGTGGAACGAGTGGTGCGCGCCGCCTTCCGGCATCGTCGCAAGACCCTGGTGAACTCCCTGCGCGCGGCGCTTCCGGGCATCGGAGCGCCCGAGGCCCAGCGGGTCGAGGACGGCCTCGCTGCCCTGGGGCAGAACCCCAGATGCCGGGCTGAAGACCTGACTCCCACCGAACTCCTCGAGCTGACCCGGCGGCTGGCCGATGCAGGCTGCGTGGCGGGATCCTCCCATGGCTGAGAAGCGTCGCGATCTGCCGGTGCCGGTGAAGGTCGTGCTCACCCGTCCCGGTGGGGAGCGCACCACCGAATACGCGATCAACCTCTCGGCGGGCGGCGCCTGCCTGCAGGTGCGCGATCCCCTCAGCCCGGGGGAACGGGTGGGCCTCGCCTTCGAGCTCCCGGGTGAAGGGGGCTCCGCCCGCCTCGAGGGCACCGTGGTCTGGTGCGAGAAGCACCAGCGAGAGCACGCCCGCTTCTGCGAGATGGGGGTCCAATTCCGGGCCGTCGACGGCGCCGTGAGCGAGCGGCTCGCGCGCTTCGCCGCCCAGGCCGTCGACTCCCGCCGCTAAGGCCGAGATGGCTCCCGAGGAGGTTCTGGTCCGCCTCGTGGAGCTGGCCCGGGAGGGCGGGCTGCAGGTCCGTGAGGTGGCGGGGAGCCCCGGGGACGACCTCCCGGTCCGCAGCGCCATCGGACGGCTGCGCGACGGGTTCTACGTGGTGCTGGTGGGGTCGGAGCCCCTCGAGGACCGCATCGAGCTGGTGGCCCGCGCAATCCGCCAACACTGCCCCGGAGCCTCCGAGGGCCGCTACCTGCCTCCTGCGCTGCGGATGCGTCTGGACGAGCCTGGTTGACACCTTCTTCGGGCTCCGTCTACCCTCCCTGGGGACGAGGGGAATCGCAGGGTGCGATCCCCATCGACAGAGACTCCCGGGTGCCTCGAGCCCGGCAACGAAGACGAAGCCTGACATCGCCCAATCATCGCTCGGATCCGCCACCGCGGACCGAGACGGGGGCGAGCCAAGCGGTCCGCGTGCGGATCCGCCGCGCCTCCGGTCGACCGGCAGGCGCGTTTTTTGTTTCGGATCGAGGCGCACGGGTGATCGGAGGCTTCCATGTCCACCGTCACCGCCGCGGCCGCCCGCCGCGAGCACCGCATCACCGCCCGCTTGCTGGCCCAGCGCAAGCGTCGGGGTGAGCGCATCTCGATGCTCACCGCCTACGACTTCAGCTTCGCCCGCATCTTCGACGAGGCCGGAATCGACGTGATCCTGGTGGGAGACTCGCTGGGCAACACCGTGCAGGGGCTCGACACCACCCTCCCGGTCACCCTCGACGAGGCCATCTATCACACCCGCCTGGTGGCCAGAGCCGCTCGTCGCGCCCTGGTGGTGGGGGACATGCCCTTCGGCTCCTACCAGATCTCTCCGGAAGACGCCGTCCGCAACGCCATTCGCTTCGTCAAGGAGGGGGGGGCCCACGCCGTCAAGCTCGAAGGCGGCTGCAAGGCAGCCGCCGCCATCGAGCGCATCGTGACGGCAGAGATCCCCGTGATGGGCCACGTCGGCCTCACTCCGCAGTCGGTCCACCGGATGGGGGGCTTCCGCGTGCAGGGTCGGGGCGAGGCAGGCCGGCGTCGCGTGCTCGAGGATGCCCGGGCCGTGGAGGAGGCCGGTGCCTTCGCGGTCGTCCTCGAGGGTGTGCCCGCCCCGCTCGCCGCCGAGATCAGCGGTGGCCTGCGCATTCCCACCATCGGCATCGGGGCCGGACCCGGCTGCGATGGCCAGGTGCTGGTGATGCACGACCTGCTGGGGCTCTCCGATTGGACGCCGAGCTTCGTGAAGCAGTACGCGAACCTGGGGGCCCTTGCCTCCCAGGCGGCGCGGCGTTTCGCGGAGGAGGTCGAAACCGGCAAGTTCCCTAGTGTGGAGCACTGCTACCGGTGAACGCCGCGCCCGAGCACGTGCAACCCGGGGTCCGGGGGCTGCAGGCGCCGCGCGTGGTGCGTCGGGTGATCGAGCTCCAGGCGCTGTCGGACGCCGAACGGACCCACGGCCGGCGCCTGGCCCTGGTGCCCACCATGGGCGCGTTGCATGACGGACACCTCGCGCTGGTCGAGGCGGCGCGACGCCGGGCCGAGACGGTGGTCGTCTCGATCTTCGTGAACCCCACCCAGTTCGGGCCCGGCGAGGACCTTGACCGTTATCCGCGCACCTGGCAGGAGGACCTCGCGGCTTGCGCGGCAGCGGGGGTGGATGCGGTGTTCGCCCCCGCCGCGGAGGAGATCTACCCCGATGGGGACCAGACGCGGGTGGAGGTCACGGAGCTCACCCGACCGCTCTGCGGCGAGACCCGGCCGGGACACTTCCTGGGCGTGACCACCGTCGTCGCGAAGCTCCTGGTGGCCGCGCGTCCCCAGCTGGCGGTGTTCGGCGAGAAGGACTTCCAACAGCTCGCCGCTGTGCGGCGGCTGGTACGCGACCTCCGCTTCGACGTGGAGATCGTGGGCGTGCCCATCGTGCGGGAGGCGGACGGCCTGGCGCTCTCCAGCCGGAACGCTCTGCTCGATCCCGCGCTGCGCGGCGAAGCCCGGGCCCTGGTGCGCGCCCTCACGACCGCCGAGCGGGCCGTCGCCGGGGGAGAGCGGTCGAGCGCCCGGCTGCTCGCGATCGCACATCTGGAGCTCGCCAAGGCTCGCCGGGGCCGGATCGACTACGCCGAGCTGCGGGACCCCCACACCCTCGAGCCGGCCCCGGAACGCCTGGTGGGGGAAGCCCTGCTCGCTCTGGCCGTTCGCTTTCCCGCCCGGGGCGAGGACCCAAGGGCCTCGGTGCGCCTGATCGACAACCGCGTCCTGTGCCCCCCGCCGGGGACGGAGGAGAAGCCGTGAGACGAACCCTGCTCAAGTCGAAGATCCATCGGGCCACGGTCACCGAGGCCAACGTCGAGTACGAGGGCAGCATCAGCCTCGACGCGAATCTGATGAAAGCCGCGGATCTGCTCGCCGGCGAGCGCGTGGATGTCTGGGACTGTACGAACGGCAACCGCCTCCAGACCTACGTCATCGCCGGCGAGGCGGGGTCCGGCGAGGTCTGCATCAACGGCGCCGCGGCCCACCTCATCAAGCCCCTGGATCACGTCATCATCGCCAGCTTCGCAGAGTTCGACGAAGCCGAGGCCCGTGCCTGGCAGCCCATTCGGGTCTTCGTCGACTCTCACAACCGCCCGCAGCCCTGACGTCAGGCGGAGTCGGTCGGGGAGGATCTGCGTCTCGAGGGGGTTGCTAGCCTTCGGAGGTGGCAGACGACGACCGGAAGCTGATCGCGTCGAATCGCCGGGCGCGCTTCGACTACGAGATCCTCGACACCTTCGAGGCGGGGATCGTGCTGCTGGGGCCCGAGGTCAAATCGCTGCGTGCGGGCAACGCCAACCTGAGCGACGCCTACGCAACGGTCCGGCGCGGCGAGCTGTTCCTGGTGAACGCCCACATCAGTCCCTACACCCAGGCAGGGCGCGAGAATCCCGACCCGCGTCGTGAGCGCAAGCTGCTGCTCCACAAGCGCGAGATCGGCCGGCTCGGGGGCCAGGTGGCCGAGCGGGGCAGGACCCTGGTGCCCCTGGCGCTCTACTTCAGAGGCGGACGGGCGAAGGTGGAGCTGGCCCTGGCGCGTGGAAAGCGTCGCTTCGATCGACGCGAGACGATCCGCCGTCGCGAGCAGGAGCGAGAGGTCCAGCGCGAGCTGCGCGGCCGGGGCCGGGGGTGAGCCGAGGCGACTGGGGGGCGGTGGCCGTCCTGGCCGCGGCGGCGGCGCTTCTCGCTGCGGGCGCGGCCTGTGCCAGCCGGGATCGGCAGGCCACGCGCTACCTCCACAACCGCACCGACTACGAGCGCTTTCGCCAGCGCCACCCGGAGCTGGTCGAGCCCAACTATCTGCCCTTCATGGCGTGGTACGCCCGCATCGCGGGAGAGGAGACGCTCTTCTTCTGCCGCTGGCCCCGAGAGGCCTTCCCGCTCGCGGTGAAGGTCGGCGATCTCGAAATCGGCGAGGCGCTCCAGGACGAGTTTCATCCGACCCCTCCCGAAGCCTTCGTGGCGGCCGCAGCGCGCGCGCTCTCCAGCTGGGAGTCCGAGCTGGAAGGGCTCGTCTCGTTTCGACGCGTCGACTCCCCCGCAGAGGCGGATCTCGTGCTGCGCCTTCTCGGCGAGGAGGCGCCGGTGCCGGACCCGGGCGTGAAGGTGCTGGGAACGACCCCGCTCGGGGATGCCTGCCGCCTGGAGGACCCGCCCTGGTGGAAGCGGCTGCTCGGCGCGCCGCGTCCGGGTGCCCCAGACGGCGTGCTCGAGCCGCGCTTTGCGGTGCCGGAGCTCCGGGTCTACGTGGCAGACGAGTTCGGCCTGCTGAACCCGGACCAGGTGGAGCGCATCGCCCTGCACGAGATTGGCCACGCCCTGGGGATGCGCTCCCACAGCCCCGTGCCCAACGACCTCATGTTCCAGCGGGTGCTCGAACGACCCGGGCCCGCCCGGCTCTCCGCCGAGGACGTCAACAGCTTCGTCTCCCTCTACACCCTCCCGAACGGCGCCATCTATCGACGCCTCCCCGAGGGCCGGCAGACGCCCCCGCCCCCCGAGCCCGCGCCCGGCCCTCCGGAGCTCTCGCTGGCCCCCCACGTGGACGCGCAGCGGGGCTTCGAGATGCAGCTGCCCGCCGGGTGGCTCAAGGTGGATACGCCCACCGGCTTCGTTGCGGTGGACGGCACCACCTGGGACTACTCGGCCTCCCTGCAGCTGATCGTGCGGCGTTTCCCGACCCTCGAGAGCTATCTGGGTCGGCACGCACGCGCCCACGTGCGCGACGGGACGGTCCTGGATCAGGGAGATCTCGTCGTTGCCGATCATCCGGCCTTCCGCCTGCGCGTCGAGTCGGCGGATGGCAGTCTGGTGGACGAGCACATCTTCATCGAGGCGGGAGATGGGCGGGTCTTCATCAGCATCGCCGACTGTGCCGCGGATCAGTGCAGTGCCTACTGGCCCTGGTTCGACGCAGCGCTCGGCACGCTCGAGATCTGGGGCCGAGAGGGCGGGGAGGGCTCCGACCGGGAGTATCGCCGCGGTCCGGGACCCCGGTAGAACGGGCTAGAGTCTCGCCTCGCATCGCCAGGGGCGGCTAGCCCAACTTCGCCAGTTGAAGGGTCGTAATCTTGGCATTCCGGGCACTTAGCCTCTTCGGTCGGCACTACATTTCGTCGACGTGTGAGGGGACGC
>JBDLIK010000097.1:0-8939 GCA_039714895.1 Myxococcota bacterium
CAGCGCGCCGCGGCGTGCGCGGCGGCCAGCGAGACTCCCAGCAGCGCGTTCGCGCCGAGGCGCGACTTGGTCTCGGTGCCGTCGAGCGAGCGGAGCGCCCGGTCGAGAGCCCCCTGCTCGTCCACACCCCCCAGGACTGTGCCCTGCACCGCTTCGGCGATCTCGCCGTTCACGTGTGCCACCGCCCGGAGCACTCCCTTGCCCCCGTAGCGACGGGGGTCTCCGTCACGCAGCTCGAGGGCCTCCCGCGATCCCGTGGAGGCTCCGGAGGGGACGGCAGCGCGCCCGACCTCGCCACTGGATGTGGTGAGCTCCACCTCCACGGTGGGGTTGCCACGGGAGTCCAGGATCTCCCGGGCACGGACCCTTTCGATGCGGGCCGCCATGGGCCCGGAGAGTAACAACTCAGGGCCGGCGGGGGCCCGCACTTCGCTCGCCTTCGGCTCGCTGCGCGGCGGCTTCGCCGCCTTGCCGGCGGGGTCCGGTGGCCGCGCGCCTGGGTACCACCACCGGAGCGCCGTCGCCGGTGGCCAGCAGCTCGGCCTCGATCCCGAAGGCTTGCCGCAGGAGCTCCGGGGCAAGCACCTGCTGGGGAGGGCCGTCCGCCAGCACCCGCCCCCCGGCGAGGACCGCCATGCGATCGCAGAAGCGTGCGGCCAGACCCAGGTCGTGGGATACGACGAGAGCGCCACGGCCGCGTGCCGCAAGCTCGCGCACGACGCCGAGCACCTCGAGCCGGTGCTCGAGATCGAGAAACGCGGTGGGTTCGTCGAGCAGCAGCAGCTCGGCGTCCTGGGTGAGCGCCCGGGCCACCATGACCAGCTGACGCTCCCCCCCGGAGAGCTCGAGCACCGAGCGCCCGGCGAGGTCTGCGATGCCCAGGCGCTCGAGTGCGGAGCGGGCCCGCATCCGGTCTGCCTCGCCCTCGAACCCCAGAAGGCCCAGATGGGGCGTGCGGCCCATGAGCACCACCTCGAGGGCGCTGAACGGGAAGGGCACCCCGGCCTGCTGGGGAACGACGGCCACGCGCCGGGCAAGCTCGCGGCGCGAGCCGCCGGCCAGCGGACGTCCCGCAAGGGTGACGCGACCGCGCTCGGGCACCCACACGCCGCTGGCCACCCGCACCAGCGTGGTCTTGCCCGCGCCGTTGCGGCCCACGAGCGCCACCACCTCTCCGGCGCGCACCTGGAGATCCACACCGTCGAGCACGGCCCGGCCGCCCAGGCGCACGGCCACATCCTCGAGGGCCAGCAAGGCGCTCATGACGCCCCTCGCTGCCCCTGGCGATGGAGCAGGACGAGGAAGAGGGGACCGCCGGCCAGCGCGGTGATGGCCCCCACCGGAAGCTCCCGGCCGGGCAGCAGCGTGCGCGCCGCCACGTCGCACAGCACCAGGAAGGCCGCGCCCGCCAGCGCCGCCGCGGGAATCAGTAGACGGTGATCGGGGCCGAGCACGAGGCGCAGCAGGTGGGGAACGATGAGGCCCACGAAGCCCACCAGCCCCGCCACCGCCACCGCGGCCCCCACCATCAGCGAGGTGGCGACCAGCAGGATGCGCCGCAGCCAGGACACGTCCACACCGAGCTGGAGCGCAGACTCCTCGCCCAGGGTCAGCACGTTGAGTCCGCGGGCCAGGGGGATCGCGCAGCCGAGGCCCAGCACCAGGAAGACCGCCACCGGGGCCAGCACGTCCGTGCGGGCCGCCGAGAGGTTGCCGATCAGCCACAAGAAGATGCGCGTTCCCTCCACCAGGCCCGCCAGGGAGGCCGTGAACACGATGGCCGCCGATGCGAAGGCGTTGAAGACCACCCCGGTGAGCAGCAGCCGACTGGGCTCGAAACGCCCGCTCGCCCCCACCACGCCGTAGAGGAGGGCGAGGGTGACCAGCGACCCCGCGAAGGCGGCGGGGGGCACCGCCGCATAGCCGAGCCCCAGCGAGCTGCCCAATCCCAGCACCAGGATGCCGCCCAGGGCCGCTCCGCCCGAGACGCCCAGGATGTAGGGGTCGGCGAGGGGATTGCGGAGCAACGCCTGGAAGAGCACCCCCGCCACCGAGAGGGAGGCACCCACCAGGATGGCGAGGGCCACCCGGGGCAGCCGGATGCGCAGCACGATGTCGGCCGCCGCCGAGTCTTCGCCGCCCGCGAGCAGGATGCGCAGCGCCTCTCCGACTCCCAAGGGGCTCGGCCCGCAGAGCAGGCCGGTTCCGATCGAGAGCACGAGGCCGAACAGCAGCACGCCCAGCGTGGCGACGAGCCGCGCCGGGCCCAGGGGGGTCATGGGCTGGTCTCCGGTGGGTCCCCGCGAACTGAGCGGGCCAGGAGCTCGAGGCCGCGGTCTAGGTGCGGACCGGGCAGGGTCGCCACCTCCTGCGGGATGGAGACCACCCGTCCGCTGCGCACCGCCGGTAGCGAAGGCCAACGCGACCAGAACCGGACGGCCCCGGCCGCATCGCCGTCGGCGTCCAGGATCAGCTCCGGCGCCTCGGCCACCAGCCACTCGAGGCTGGCGCGCGGGTAGGTGCCCACGAGGCTCCGGCCGAGGTTCTCGACTCCGGCCGAGCTCAGCATCTCGTCGATGAAGCTGCCGGGTCCCACCACGAAGAGGGGATCGCGCGTGATCACCAGTACCCCGCGCAGCGGTGCACTCCGACGCTCCGCCTCGATGCGGCGGCGGGTTCGACGGATCTCCGCCACTCGCTCACTTGCCGCGGCCTCGCGAGAGACGATCTCGCCGAGGGCAAGGATGGTGTCGAGCACCTCCTCGAACTCGATGGGTGCGAACTCCCGGTGAGCGATCCCCAGGGTGTCGAGCCCGGTGCGAAGGTCGCGCTGCTCGACGCTCGGCACGAGCACCACGAGGTCGGGCTGGAGCTCCGCCACGGCCTCGAGGCTCGTGTCGTGGAGGCCACCCACCCGAGGCAGATCGGCAACCTCGGGTTGCTGCCTCGCCGAGTAGTCGTCCACCCCCACCAGGCTCTCCCCCGCCCCGAGCGCGATCAGGATGGAGGTGAGCGAAGGGTTGATGGAAACGATGCGCGGGGGAACGTCGGGCTGGGCGGCGGAAGCAGGGCAGCCGGCACCCGCGAGGAGTGCCAGCAACGTGGCGCCGACTGCGCCCAGGGCGATCATCGCAGGAGCATGGACCCGCGCGACCCTCCACGCAATTTGCGCATTGGATGAAGGGGCCGGCGACCGCAAGCGGCCGCCGACCCCGCGGCTCGCTATTCGACTCGAGCCGTGGTCTTGCCCGACGTGGTCGCGAAGGGTCGCATGCGCTCGAGGGCCATCGGCCCGATGCCCTTCACCTCCTCGAGCTCATCGAGGCTCTCGAAGCCTCCCTTCTCGCGGCGGACGGCGAGGATGGCCCGAGCCTTCGAGGGCCCGATTCCCGGAAGGAGCTCGAGCTCGGCGGCCGTGGCCGTGTTGATGTTCACCACCCCGCCCGAGGAGCTCGGGTCGTCCGCCGCGGTGGCGACGGCGCCCCCACCCAAAAGGAGGGCGGCGGCGAGGAGGGCGCGGATCCCCGCGCGCTTCCAGCTTCGATGGTTCACGGATCATCTCCCCGGGACCGGGTGAGACGAGGGGGGGCCGGGGCGGCCCGGAAACTCAGCCGGCGCGGGCCACCGCAAACTCGGCGGCCTGCAGCAGCGCCTCCTTGCTGGGGCCATCGGGAAAGGGGGCCAGCTCGCGGGCGGCGCGGTCGGCATGCTCGCGTGCACGGCGCACCGTGTCTTCCACCCCGCGGTATCGAGCCACCAGGTCGAGCAGCGGCTTGAGCTCCACGTGGGAGAGCGTCTCTTCGGGGGACTGCGACCCCGCGGGGTCGGAGGCGCGCCGGGCGGCTGTCTTGAGGAGCGAGGTCACGACCTCTCGCTCGGCGGGCGCACAGCGTTTGAGCGTGAGCAGCAGCGGGAGGGTCACCTTGCCCTCCCGCACGTCGGTGTGCGGCCGCTTGCCCAGCTCCTCCACGCCGGCCGAATAGTCCAGGGCGTCGTCGCGTAACTGGAAGGCCAGCCCCACCTCGCGCCCGAAATCAGCGATGCGACGGCGCTCGGCGCGGGTGACCCCGGCAAGGATGGCGCCCGCATGACACGCCGCCGCCAGCAGCACGGCGCTCTTGCGATCGATGACCTCGAAGTAGTGACTCTCGGAGACGCCGGCGTCGAAGCTCCGCTGCATCTGCAGGATCTCGCCTTCCGCCATGCCGCGGATGGTGTCGGAGAAGATCCAGAGGATGTCCAGGTCTCCGTCCTCGACGATCATCGTGGAGGCACGCGCCAGCAGGAAGTCACCCATCAGCACGGCGCGGCGGTTGCCCCAGATGGCGTTGGCCGCGGCCTGGCCGCGGCGCGTGGTGGCGAGGTCGATGACGTCGTCGTGGAGCAGGGTCGCCGTATGCAGCAGCTCCACCGCCGCAGCCATGTGGACGCGCCTCGGCCCGGTGTAGCCGCAGAGCTCGGCGGTCAGGATCAGCAGGGCCGGCCGCACACGCTTGCCCCCGGAGCCGAGCACGTGCTCTCCGATCGAGCCGACCAGCTCGCTCTCGGAGCTCAGCTGGTCGCGCAGGCTGCGTTCGACCTGCTGGAGTGTGTCCTCGATGCGCTCCATGGAGCCAAGGAAGGCGAGCGCCTTGGGGGAGGTCGGCATCGCTTGCGAGGCTAGCTCAGGCCCTGGAGCCGTCCAACCCCGAGAACACGAAAAGCGCTGCAAGAACCGATAGATGTACCGGTGTTCACAGCGCGGCGTGAACCGCGGTGGACGCCCGCAGGAAGCCCACCGCCTCGGCGACGTCTGCAACCGGCACGAGCGTCATTTCCGAACGATCGCGCGGCGGGACGCCCTCGGGCACGAGCACGCGGCGGAAGCCGAGGCGCTCGGCCTCGCGCAGACGAGCGTCGATGCGCCCCACCCGCCGCACCTCGCCTCCGAGGCCCACCTCTCCGCAGGCCGCCACGTCTCGGGGGAGCGGAACGTCGAGCCGGCTCGACGCGAGGGCGAGGGCAAGAGCGAGATCGGCGGCGGGCTCCAGGATGCGCAGGCCGCCAGCCACGTTCACATAGACGTCGCGGGAGAGGAGGTCGACGTCCGTGCGACGATCGAGCACGGCCAGCAGCAGGGCGACGCGACCATCGTCGATGCCGAGACAGGTGCGCCGGGCGGTCCCGTAGCCGGCGGGCGCGACGAGCGCCTGGATCTCGAGCAGCATGGGCCGGGTCCCCTCGAGAACGGGCACGATGCACGAGCCCGAGGTCCCCGGGCGGCGCTCGGCAAGAAAGAGCTCGCTCGGGTTCTCCACCACCCGCAGGCCCGCGTCGGTCATGGTGAACACACCGACCTCGTGGGTGGCGCCGAAGCGATTCTTGGTGGCCCGCAGCAGCCGGAAGGAGTGGCCACGGTCCCCCTCGAAGGCGAGCACCACGTCGACGAGGTGCTCGAGCACCCGTGGGCCCGCCAGGGTTCCCTCCTTGGTGACGTGCCCGACCAGCAGCAGGGCGGCTCCCGAGCGGCGCGCGAGGCCCGCCAGCAGGGCCGCACTCTCCCGGACCTGGGAGACCGAGCCCGGCGCCGAGGCCACGCGCTCGGTGTGCACGCTCTGGATCGAGTCCACCAGAACCAGGGTGGGCCGGAGATCTCGCCACGGACCCGCGAGCTCCTCGACCTGGGAGCTGGCCAACAACCGCAGATCGCCGGGTACGCCGGGCAGACGGTCGGCCCGCAATCGGACCTGGGCGGGGCTCTCCTCCCCACACACGTAGAGGACCGGCCCCTTCTGCTTCTGCAGGTGCGCCGCGAGCTGCAGTCCCAGGGTGGACTTCCCGATGCCCGGCTCGCCCCCGAGCAGGATCACCGAGCCGGGCACGACCCCTCCGCCGAGCACCCGATCGAGCTCGGGGATGCCGCTGGCGAGGCGAGGGGCATCGCTGGCCTCGACCGCGTCGAGGGTCACGGGAGTGCGGCTCGTCTCGCCCGCCAGCAGGTCCCCGGTCTCGGAGGCGCTCCCGCTGGGCTCCTCGATCAGTGTCTCCCAGGCCCCGCAGGCCGTGCAGCGCCCCAGCCAGCGAGGGTGCTGAGCACCGCACTCGGTGCACGCAAAGACGGTCCGGGGACGTGCCACGATCTGAAGCCTAGCCGTGCGCATGACGAGGACGGTCACGGTCACGGAGAGTCCCCAGAAGCTGTCAACCGGAGGCTTCGGATCGGTTGACAGACGGGCGCCGAGCCCTCTAGCCTCGGTCCCCGACTCGATCCGAGCCGGAGCCCGAGGAGGACCCTTGGCCGACCTCACCCACGAGCTCGCGGAGCGCGCGCTTCGCGACGAGCCTCCCAGCCCCGAGCAGGCGCTCTCGATCCTTGACGCAACCGACCTGGAGCTGCTGCCGCTGCTCCACGCCGCGTTCCTGCCGCGGCGGCGCCACTTCGGGCGGCGCGTCATGGTGCACGTCCTCGACAACGCACAGAACGGTCTCTGCCCGGAGGACTGCGGCTACTGCTCCCAGTCCCGCGACTCGACGGCGGCCATCCGCAAGTACCCCATGAAGAGCGACGAGCAGATCCTGGCCGGCGCCGAGCGGGCGGCCCGGGCCGGCGCCTCGCGCTACTGCATCGTGCTCTCGGGCCGCGGGCCTTCGCTCGAACGCACCCGGCGCCTGGCTGGGATCGTGCGACGGGTGAAGGCCAACACCCCCGTCGAGGTGTGTCTTTCGGTCGGACTGCTCGGTGAGGAGCACGCGCGCATCCTGGCGGACGCCGGACTCGACCGCCTCAACCACAACCTCAACACCAGCGAGTCCCACTACGGGGAGATCTGCACCAGCCACAGCTACCGGGACCGGGTGGAGACGCTGATGGCCGCGAAGAAGTGCGGCATCGAGCCCTGCAGCGGCCTGATCGTGGGCCTGGGAGAGACCAGCGCCGACGTGGTGGAGGTGGCCTTCCGGCTGCGCGAGCTCGAGGTCCCTTCGATTCCGGTCAACTTCCTGATCCCCATCGAAGGGAACCCCGTCACCTCCGATGGCTCCCTCACCCCCGAGCGCTGTCTGCGCGCCCTGTGTCTCATGCGCCTGGTGAACCCCCGGGCGGAGGTGCGGGTGGCCGGGGGTCGGGAGGGACATCTGCGGGCGCTGGTACCCCTGGCGCTCTGGCCCGCCAACTCGCTGTTCGTGGAGGGCTACCTCACGACCCGCGGCGACGCTGTCGAAGCGACCTACCGGATGATTCGCGACGCGGGCTTCGAGGTGGCAGGCAACCCCCTCTACGCCGAGAGCGCGGAGTCCGAGGACGGCTTCCGGCTGGTCGGTGGCGACGGCGAGCTGCTGCGCCCCGAGGTGCGTCGCTCCTCGTGAACCTCGCGGCCGTGGCAGACGAGGTACTGGGAGAGATTCGGGCCCGCGGCACCTACCGGCGCATGCGGGTCCTCGACGGTGCGCAGGGTCCACGCATGACCGTCGACGGTCATGACGTGCTGCTCTTCGCCGGGAGCAACTACCTCGATCTCGCCCATCACCCCGAGGTCGTGGAGGCTGCGGCGCGCGCCGCCCGGGACCTCGGCTGCGCGGCCGGTGGATCGCGCCTCATCACCGGCAACCTCCGCATCCACGAGGCGCTCGAGGCCGAGCTCGCCGACTTCCTGGGACGGGAGACGGCCCTGGTCTTCAACACCGGCTACATGGCGAATCTCGGGGTCATCCCGGCGCTGGCGGGGGAGGGCGACCTCGTCGTATCCGATGCCCTCAACCATGCCTCCATCATCGACGGCTGTCGCCTCTCCCGGGCCAGCGTGCGCGTGTTCGCCCACGGCGACCTCGACGAGCTCGACGCGATCCTCGACGAGGCGCACCCCCGACGCATCCTGCTCGTCGTCGACGGCGTCTACAGCATGGACGGCGACCTGGCGCCGCTCCCGGCGCTCTGCGCACGAGCGCGCCGGGCGGGGGCCCTCGTGCTGCTCGACGACGCCCACGGCACGGGCACCCTGGGCAAGCAGGGCCGGGGGAGCGCCGAGCTGCTCGGCGTGGAGGACCAGGTCGACGTGGTGGCGGGCACCCTGGGCAAGGCGCTCGGCTCCTTCGGGGCGTTCGTGGCGGGCGACCGGGCGCTGCGCGATCTCCTGGTGAACACGGCGCGCAGCTTCATCTTCAGCTGCGCGCTCTCTCCCCCCCAGGTGCAAGCGGCCCGCGCGGCCCTGGCGGTGCTGCGTCG
Source organism: Myxococcota bacterium (assembly GCA_039714895.1). Classification (GTDB taxonomy): domain Bacteria; phylum Myxococcota_A; class UBA9160; order UBA9160; family DASRUS01; genus JBDLIK01. Next base: position 8,201 of record JBDLIK010000097.1, read on the forward strand.
CGAGCCCTGGCGCGCCGAGCAGCTGCAGGCCCGCGCCGCGCGGCTGCGCCGGAAGCTCGCCGAGCGCGGTGTGGACACGGGGCCGAGCACCACCCACATCGTCCCGGTGGTGGTGGGCGACAACCGCATCACCATGGAGATCTGTGAGCGGCTGCTCGCCCGCGGCTTCTATGCCCAGGGCATCCGGCACCCCACCGTGCCGGAGGGCACGGCGCGGCTGCGCCTCACCCCCATGGCAACCCACCCCGAGGCGGAGATCGACGCTCTCGCGGAGGCCGTCGCCGACGAACTCTCCCGCGCCACGCCGACGGCGCCATGACGCCCGCGCGCGGTCTCTTCGTGACGGGTACCGACACCGGGGTCGGCAAGACCCTGGTGGCCTGCGCACTGGTGCGCGAGCTCCGGCGCCGGGGGCACGACGTGGGAGCCATGAAGCCCGTGGAGACCGGGGTGGGGACCGAAGGGCCCCTCGACGCCCGGGCCCTGCGGGCGGCGGCCGGCGATGGCGACCCCCTCGAGCTCGTCTGCCCCGAGCGTTTCTCTCTGCCCGCCGCACCCACGGCGGCGGCCCGGCGGGCGGGCCGCGAAGTCTCCCTGGAGGCGATCGGACGGGCGTTCCGCACCCTGTCCGAACGCCACGCGCTGCTGATCGTGGAGGGCGCCGGCGGGTTGCTGGTACCGCTCAACGCCAAGACGACCATGGCGGACCTCGCCCGGGCGCTGCGCTTGCCGCTGCTGG
>JBDLIK010000098.1:0-8930 GCA_039714895.1 Myxococcota bacterium
CCTCCCGGGAAGTCATCCTCCCCCCGGCGTAGCTCTCCCAGACATCCGGTCGACCGTCCCCGTTCTCGTCGAGCTCGCGTGCAGAGACCGAGCCGGATTCGTAGCGGGTCCACGAGTCGATGGAGCCGTCGTAGTCGCGATCCACCTCCTTGCGCACGATGAGGCCGGATTGATTGTCGAAGTAACGCACCTCCTCGGGAGACCCGTCCTCGTCCGCGTCGAGGGTGCGCCGGGTGACCTCGAGCTTGCGCTCGTTCTCCCAGGCCCCCTTCTTCACCTCCACCGTGTCCTCTTCGAAGACGATGAGGGGAACGTCGCGATCCCGCGGAGCGGCTGGGGCCGCCCGGGGATCGGCCTGCTCGGAGAGGTCTTCATCACCGGGCCCGGTGGCCGCGACGCTCGCGGCACGCTGGGCGTCCTCGCGGTCGAGCTGACGGAGCAGCTCTTCCTGGCGGCGTAGCTCATCCTGGATCTGCGACTCCAGAGCGTCCTGGCGGGCCATCTCCAGCTCGATCTGCTGCTCGAGCTCGGCCTCGCGCTCGTTCTCGGCGCCCCGTCCGCCCGGTGGCCCGCCGCTCACGCCCCCTCCTCCCATCGGACCTCCGAACGGAACCTTTCCGGTGATGGCACCGTAGAGCAGCGCGGCGCCGGCTCCGATGGCGGCGCCGATCGGCCCCGCCTGGCCCCCCACCACGGCGCCCACCAGCATCCCCTCCACGGCACTCTGGGCGCGCCGGCCGATGCCGGGCCCCTGGGGCCCCTGTGGGGTCTGGGTCTGGGCGGTCGGATCGGGTGCGGGGGTCCCCGCCGGGCCCGTTCCGGAGTTGGGAGGGGGTGCGCCGCCGGTGGCACAGGCAACGGCCAGAAAGGCCGACGTGGTCAGCACGAGGACGCGCGCCATCAGAGGGCGCCACAACTGGGGGTGCATGCTCCGCCTCGAACCCGTGATCTCCTGATGTACCACACCGGGGGGCCTCCGGCCCAGGATTCCCTGCGTCATAGACGCGCTGCGGCATCGGATCGAATCGCGAGATTTCGGCACGCCGGCCCGCCGAAGCCGGCAGCTCGTCTCGCCAACTCCCGCGAAAGCAGACGACTCTTGCCATCCGGGACCGATCTCGGATTCAGATCGACGCACGGCCTTCCGATCTGTATCCTAACGCGGCGCATCGCAGGCTCTCCCAGGCCTCCGGAGCCGGCTTCGCACCGACCAGGGAGGATGCACGTGGGCCTCACGCTGATCCGGAAGAGTCCGGAGGGGCGACGCAAGCGCAAGCCGAAGGTGGCGCTGGTGCTGGCGGGCGGTGCCGTCTCCGGCGGGGCCTTCAAGGTCGGCGGCCTCAAGGCTCTCAACGACTTCCTGGTCGGCCGCAAGATCACCGACTTCGACCTCTACGTGGGTCTCTCGGCGGGGTCGATCCTGGCCGTCTCCCTGGCCGGGAAGGTTCCCCCCGACGAGATGATCAAGGTGCTCGAGGGCACCAGCGGACAGCTCGAGCAGCTCCGTCCCCTCGACTTCTACCATCCGAACTGGCAGGAGGCCGTCACCCGCCCCGCCAAGTTCGGCTACGACCTCGTCTCCTACCTCCCCGGCGTCGCCTGGGAGTTCCTGGAGTCGGTGCCGAAGCTCCGGCAGGAGCTCGGTCCTTCGCTCCGGGCCTTCGTCCGCAAGCCCAGCTACGCCAACGCCGAGGGCGTTGCGATGGAGCTCCTCGAGATGGTCTCGCCTTCGCGGGAGGTGCCGGCCTTCACGAACCACCTCCCCACGGGGTTCTTCGAGAACTCGAGCATCGAGGGCTGGCTGGCCCGCAACATCCAGCGCATGCGCATGCCCAACGACTTTCGCGCCTTCGAGCGGAAGGCGCACCGCGGCCTCTACATCACAGCCTGCGACCTCGATACCGCCGAGCGCGTCATCTTCGGCCCCGACGAGAACTGCGAGCTCAGCATCTCCCAGGCCGTCCAGGCATCGACGGCGCTCCCCATCTTCTACAAGCCGGCCCGCATCAACGGGGTCGACTACATGGACGGGGGCATCCGCCACACAGCCAACATCGACATCGCCATCGAGAAGGGGGCGGACCTGATCATCTGTTACAACCCCTTCCGACCCTTCCTGAACCGCATCGACGCCGATGGAACCGGGGACGATCGCTACTTCGCCTCCGGTCGCTATCTCTCGGACCGCGGCCTCAAGGTCGTGATCAACCAGGTCTTCCGCACGCTGCTCCACTCCCGCCTCAAGCTGGGACTCCAGCGCTACCTCGCCGACGAGCGCTTCCAGGGGGACATCGTGCTCCTCGAGCCCCGGGAAGAGGAGGCGGACTTCTTCGCCATCAACCCCCTGGCGTTCTGGAAGCGCGCCGAATCGATCCGCCACGGCTTCAACTCCGTCCGGGTCACCATCGAGCAGAACTTCTCCCAGCTCCAGGATCTGTTCTCCCGCTATGGCCTGGTGATGGACCGGGCCCAGGCCGAGCGCAAGGCTGCCGCCCTGCGCTCCCGCAAGGGCTGGAAGATCAGCGAAGCGGAGCGCGAGGCCCGCGAGGACGACTCCTCACCCCTGCGCCTCGTCGCGCGACGCACCGCCTGAGACGACTTCGCTTCTCCCCTCGGGGCTGTCCTCTCCGATCCGACTGACTGCTGCGTCAACCTCGTTGCTCCCCCGGGGAATTCGTGCTATGCTCGTCACATTCGGGCGGGGTCGATGCGCGTTTCGCGCCTGCCACCGACCGGAAATGTGAGCGGATGTGCACGCTGATTGCCCTCCATCGCTGCACACCTGATGCGCCTCTCGTGATCGCGGCCAACCGGGACGAGCATCTCGATCGGCCGGCCGAGGGGCCGGCCCTACGGGTCGGCGGGCGGCATCCTGTGGCGGCACCCCGGGACCTGCGGGCCGGGGGAACGTGGCTGGGCGTGAACGGTGCAGGGCTCCTGGCGGCAGTCACCAACCGCCCGGTGGAGACGCGGGACGACTCACGGCGCTCACGGGGCCAGCTGGTCCTCGAAGCGCTGGAGGCTGGCAGTGTGCGGGAGGCAGGGGACCTGGCGAGTGGGATCGAGCCCGATGCCTTCAACCCGTTCAACCTGCTGGTGGCCGATGGCCGGGAGGCGCTCAGCGTGATCTACGACGGGACCGCCCGGATCGAGGAGCTCGCGCCCGGGCCCCACGTGATCTGCAACGCGGATCCCGACGACCGCTCGGTCCCCAAGGTCGCCCGACTGCTCGAGGAGGCCGGGCACGCCGCCCGCCTGCCGGGGGACGCCAAGCTCGAGGCGCTGGCTGAGATCCTGCGCGCGCACCGGGGGGGGCCCGAGCCCCTGGGCCACACCTGCATCCATGCCCGGGGCTACGGCACACGGAGCTCGACGCTGCTTCGCCTCGGCCCGGAGGCAGAGGCGGCCTGGTGGTTCGCGGACGGCCCGCCGTGCCAGACCCGATACGAGGACTACTCCCATCTCCTGCACCAGCTCGACCGAGGGGATGAGCAGGTGAGCGGGGGAGTGATGACGAGGTCGATGGTTTGAGAAGAATCGGAAGCAACATTCGCAAGCAGAACGCCGAGGCAAAGGCCAACCGGACCCCCCGGAACATCATCCGGTACTCCACGGCAGACAAGCCCCGCAACGACTATCCCAAGAGGATCGTCTCGCCGCCGCATCCCTCCGGGTGTTGCACCGACGAGAACCGCGAAGTCGTCGGGAACGTGCGCGAGGTCGACGGCTTCAAGTACTGCTACAAGATCTGCGAGGTCTGCGGACACGCGGTCCGCTACTTCTTCCCCGCCGTGGAGGGGACCAGCGCCGCGGTGAAGAACTATCGCCAGTGGAAGCGCTACATGGTCCACTGACCGCATTCCTTGCGGTCCACAGTTCGAGGCGGCCCCGGGGCCGCCTCTTCTTTTGGGGGAAGGCGCGTGTCGCGACCCGTGCGCACGGCTCTGGAGGCCGCGCGCTACCTCGATGGACTGATCAATCGCGAGCACTCCGATCGCGTCCGGCGCCGGGTGGACCTCGCTCCGATTCGCGCGCTCCTCGACATGCTCGGACATCCCGAAGCGGGCCTGTCGATCCTTCACATCGCGGGCTCGAAGGGCAAGGGGTCGACGGCCCTCGCGGCAGAGGCGCTGCTGCGGGCCGCCGGCCGTTCGGTGGGCGTCTTCACCTCGCCCCACCTCGAGCGCTGGACCGAGCGTTTCCGCGTGGGCGGCGAGGAGGTGCCGGGTGCCGAGCTCGCGCGCGCTGTGGAGCGACTGCGCCCCCACGTCGATGCGCTCCTCGCCGGGCCCTCCCGCGAAGTGCCCAGCTTCTTCGACGCCACCACCGCCACGGCCCTGCTGCTCTTCCGCGAGCGCGGCGTGGACCACGCCGTGCTCGAGGTGGGGCTCGGCGGCCGCCTCGACTCCACCAACGCCATCCAGCCGGCCGTCACCTGCATCACCGGCATCGAGCTCGAGCACACGGACAAGCTCGGCTCGACGCTCGGGGCCATCGCGACCGAGAAGGCCGGCATCCTGAAGCGTCATGTGCCGCTGCTCTGCGGACGCCTGGTTCCCGAAGCGGAAGCCGCGGTGGCGGCCCAGGTGGCCCGCCTCGAGGTCCCCTGGCTGCGTCTGGGGCGCGAGATCGCCATGGAGCACAGCCAGGGCCGCGGCGGGTCCCGGCTGCGCGTGGAGGACGGGGACCTCTGCTTCGAGGGTCCGCTCGCCCCCCCCGGGCGACACCAGGCCGAGAACGCCGCTCTCGCCCTCGCCTGTGTGCGCCGCCTGGCGCCCGAGGTGTCCGGTGCGGAGCTCGCACGGGCAGCACGTGAGGCCCTTCCGGCCCTTCGGCTACCGGGACGGACGGAGATCCTCTCGCGACAGCCGGCCATCCTGATCGACTCGGCGCATACCGTCGCCTCGGCCCGGGCGCTTCGCGAGGTGATCACCCTTCTGCCCCGGCGGCGCATGCACCTCGTGCTCTCCATCTCGGCCGACAAGGATCTCGGTGCCCTGCTGCCGATCCTGCTCGCCGATGCCAGCAGCGTGACCGTGACCCGCGCGGAGCCTCGCCGCTCGCTGGAGCCGTCGGCGCTGGCGGTGGCCAGCGCGACTGTGGCCCCCGAATTGCCCCTCCGGGTCATTCCCAACCCCCACCTGGCCCTGCGGGCCGCCCGAGCGACGCTGGAGGATCCGGACCTGCTGGTGGTGGCGGGATCGTTCTACCTCGCGGGCATCGCACGGCGCGTACTCGGCTCCGGAGCCTCGTCCGGCGACCCGCGGCTCCCGCGAGGCGGAGCCCCGGCCGGCACCCGCGCGGACCCGCCGGGTGTCTGAGGCCCTTCCGCCCCCCATCGAGCTGGCGCGCGAACCCGGAGCGCGCTCCGAAGAGGAGTTCCAGACCGAGGTCCGCGCCCAGCTGAGGCGCAACTATCTCTCCCACCTGTGTCACGGTCTGCTGGGTCAGACCGGCTTCCGGCTCCTCAACGCGCCCACCTTCATCCCGACCTACTTCGAGCTCCTCTCGGGCTCGCCCTTCTACGCCGGTCTGGCCCGTGCGCTCCAGTCCTTCGGCATGTTCGTCTCCCCCATCCTGGGCGCCACGGTCATCGAGCACCGGCGTCGGGTGCTGCCCGTGGGATTCGCAGTGGGGGCGGGCATGCGGGTGCAGGTGCTGTGTCTCGGTCTGGCCGGGCTGCTGCTCACGGGGACCTGGAGTCTGGCGGCGTCCCTCGCCTTCCTCACCCTGTTCGGATTCTTCCTGGGTATGCAGGGAGTGATCTTCAACTTCCTGGTCTCCAAGGTGATCCCGGTGGAGCGCCGCGGCTTCCTGCTGGGGCTGCGCAATGCCCTCGCGGGGATCACGGCCACTTCGGTGGGGATCCTCGGCGGGGTGCTGGTGGAGCGCCAGGCCCTCGGCAACGGCCATGCGGCCACCTTCCTCGTTGCCTTCGTGCTCACGGCCCTCGGGCTCTGCGCGTTGCTGTTCGTGCGCGAGCCCGAATCACCGCGCGTACGAGAACCGTCGCGGATCCGGGATCGCCTGCGCGATCTCCCCGCGCTGCTTCGATCCGACCCCGACTTCACGCGCTACTTCATCGCCCGCGCGCTGGCCACCATGGGCCGCATGTCGGTGCCCTTCTACATCCTCTACGCGGGCACGCGCACGCCGGTTGGGGGAACGGAGCTCGGCTGGCTGACCGGGGCCTTCGTCGCTTCCCAGAGTGTCTTCAACCTGGGCTGGGGGCTGCTGGCGGATCGTTGGGGCTTCCGGCTGGTCTTCGTCTCGGCGGTGTCGCTCTGGATGGCGACGGGGTTCGTGCTCATGAGCGCCACCACGTTCGGGATGCTGGTGGTGGTCTTCTCCGCTCTCGGAGCGGGCCTCGGGGGATTCCAGCTCTCGGCCCAGAACCTCGTCCTCGAGTTCGGCTCCCGTCACAATCTGCCCCTGCGGATCGCCGTCGCGAACTCGTCCTCGGAGCTCGTGGGCGCGATCGGCCCGCTACTCGGTGGCGCGCTCGCCGTGTGGGTCTCGTTCGTCTCGGTGTTCTGGACGGCGATCGCCTTCCAGGCAGCGGCGCTGTGGATGGTCCTGCGCCACGTCCGCGAGCCGCGCCGCAAGCCCGCCGAAGGCGGGCGCGCAGTGAGCCGAAGGCGAACGTAGTGCGGGCCCCCGCAAGGATGGGCGCCGCCCGCCCCCGAATCCGGACCCGCAGAAAACGCCCGGACCGGCTCCTCGCGCAAGCGCGAGGGGAGGGGTAGCCGGCCCGGGCGCGGTGGACGTCTCTCGAAGCCCACCCCGGGCGAAGCAATCCCCATGCCAGGGCCGGGAGGTTCTCCCCACATCCCTCCGCTTGCAACGCGCCGGCAGGATCCATCCAGCTGCCCTTCCTGAGGTGGCAAGTGGCCTGCGTCAACGGTGAGCGGCGACACAATTTGCGTCACGACGCGTGATCTGTGCTGCCTGGGGGCGCCCGGTCAGGCTCCAGGCCGCACAGCTGCGGCCAGGGCGCGCAGGTGCTCCGGCGTGGTTCCGCAGCATCCGCCCAGGAGCCGCACGCCCCGCTTCGCCCAGCCGCGGGCGTGGTCGGCCAGGGTCTGCGGGGAGCAGTCGTCGCTGCGCGGGGAGGTGGGGTCGTCGCCCGGGGCACCGAGGTTCGCGTAGACGGCGAGCGGAGTGTCGGGTGCGGCCAGGGCGTCGAGGCAGCTCGGCACCGCTCGAGGCGGGAGGCAGTTGACCCCCAGCGCGCAGGGAGCCAGCGGGGCGAGCGCCCTCGCAGCCTCGGCCAGGCTCTCGCCCGAGAGGAGCCGCGCGTTGGCGCCGCACACGAAGCAGACCAGGAACGGCAGTCCCGTCTCGCGTGCCGCAGCTGCGGCGATGCGGGCTTCGCGGATCGTGTTCTGGGTCTCCACCAGCACGGCGTCCACCCCTGCGTGGGCGAGATGTCGGGCGTGGGCTGCATGCTCGCGCACCAGCTCGCTGTCGGGGGGCACCCGGTCGGGTCGATAGCAGTCCTCGAGCGGCGCGGCCGAGCCCAGCACGTAGACCTTGCGCCCGGCGGTCCCGGCCGCACTTCGTGCCAGCTCCACCGCCTTCGTGGTGAGTTCCAGGGCGCGGCCGCCGAGCCCCGCGTGCGCGAGGCTGCGCGTGTGGGTACGGAAGGTGTTCGCGGTGAGCACGTCGGCCCCCGCGGCCAGGTAGTCACGGTGGATCGTCTCGACCATGGCGGGCGCTTCGAGGAGCGCCTGCGCCGACCAGAGTGGAAGTGCTACCGGCACGCCGCGCCGCTCGAGCTCGGTCCCGGTGGCGCCGTCGAGCACCAGCGGGGCGGGCCCCCGCAGCCGGCGCGGGAGTCCTCCCACCTCAGCCGCGATCGGTCGTTCGTCCGATCCGCTCGTGTCCGGCGACCCCCCCTGCCCCGTGATACCGTGTGCCGCCATGCCTGCCCCGGCGCTCGTCCAGCTCGAGGACGTCGGCCGGCTCGAGCCCGTGCGCGTAGGCGTGCGCTTCGCCGAGACCGCTGCGCAGGGTAGCGACGCCGGGGCGCTCCGGCTGGCAGATGCGCCTCTCGCAGCGGGAACCACGAGGGCGGGTCCCTTCGCTCTCCAGATCGACTTCGAGAGAGCCCCCGGTGCCGCCACCGGCCGGGTCGTACTGCGCAACGCATCGCTGACACCGCTGCGCCTCGATGCACTGGTCCTGGGCCTGCGCTGGGTGACGCCGCCGTTTCCGCTACTGCGCTTCCTCCAGCACGGCTGGCAGTCGTGGTCGTACACCGGCGCCCGGGATCTCGACGAGGCCGGCACGCCGCAGTTTCCCTCGGGCCCTTGGTTGCGCGGCCTGCACCACGCGCTCCCCGAGCCCCCGGCGGACCGCTCCGGGTGGCACGAGTCCCATCTCGTCGGGGTCGTCGGTGTCCCGCCCGACGGACCCGCCTGCCTGGCGGGGGTGCTCGAGGCAGGGCAGAGCTTTGGCCTCGTCTACCTGCGGCGTGGCGAAGGGGGCATCGCGGTCGAGCTCGAGCTGTGTCTCGAGAGGATCCTCGAGCCCGGCGAGAGCTACGAGCCCGAGCCCGTCCGGTTGGCCCTGGGCCGCGACGCCAACGTGCTCCTCGAGGAGTTTGCGGACGATCTCGGCCGGCGGGCAGGCGCGAGGACCCACGCTCCCTTCCAGGCCGGCTGGTGCACCTGGTACCACTTCTTCCACCGCATCGATGAGGCGACCTTCCTCCGCAACCTGGACGCGCTGGTCCGCCACCGGGACGAGCTCGGTGTGGAGGTGGTGCAGCTCGACGACGGCTACCAACGCGCCGTGGGCGACTGGCTCGAGACCCGCTCGTCCTTTCCGAGCGGTCTGGCAGCGCTCGCCGGCGCGATCCACCAGGCGGGCTTCGTGCCGGGGCTCTGGACCGCCCCCTTCTGCGTGGTCCCCGAGAGCCGACTCAT
>JBDLIK010000099.1:0-8891 GCA_039714895.1 Myxococcota bacterium
AGCGCGAGAGCACCGAGGAGAGCGCGCGCTGCCTGATGCGTCTGGTGGCCGACGACGTGCGGCCCAGCAGCATGCTCACCCGCGAGGCCTTCGAGAACGCGATCGCCGTGGTGATGGCGGTGGGAGGCTCGACGAACGCGGTTCTGCACCTGCTGGCCATCGCCCACGCCGCGAAGACCGAGCTCGGACTCGACGACTTCGAGCGCATCCGGGAGCGAACGCCGGTGCTGTGCGAGATGAAGCCCTCGGGACGCTACGCGGCCACCGACCTCCACCGGGTGGGAGGCATCCCGCTGGTGATGAAGATGCTCCTGGAAGCAGACCTCCTCCACGGCGATTGCCCCACCATCACCGGACGCACGGTGGCGGAGAACCTGGCCGGCGTGCCCTCGGCGCCGCCCCCGGGCCAGGAGGTGGTGAGGCCGTTTCACAAGCCCGTCTACGCCCAGGGACACCTGAGCATCATGTATGGCAACCTGGCGCCCGAGGGGGCCGTGGCCAAGATCAGCGGCCTCGACAGCCTGCGGACGCGCGGACCGGCGCGGGTGTTCGACTCCGAGGAGGCCACCCTCGAGGCGATCCTGGCCGACCGCATCCAGCCCGGCGACGTGATCGTGGTCCGCTACGAAGGTCCCCGGGGCGGCCCCGGCATGCGCGAGATGCTCGCGCCCACCAGCGCGCTCATCGGGAAGGGCCTCGGCGGCTCGGTGGGTCTCATCACCGACGGCCGCTTCTCCGGCGGCACCTTCGGTCTGGTGGTGGGCCACGTGGCCCCGGAGGCCCAGGTGGGCGGGCTGCTGGCCCTGGTCGAGGAGGGCGACACGATCACCCTCGACGCCGACGCCCGCCTGCTGCAGCTCGAGGTGGACGACGCGGAGCTGGCTCGTCGCCGGGCGGCCTGGTCACCCCCAGAGCCCCGCTACCGCACGGGGGTGCTCGCCAAGTACGCGAAGCTGGTGTCGAGCGCGTCTCTGGGAGCCGTGACGGACTGATTGTGGGTCCGCCTGCGGGCGTAGCCCCATGGGCTCGCTCCCTGATCCCTTCGAGAAACGCCGTGACGCCCCGCAGGACGTGTGCGCTGCGGGGGGAGTTGAAGAGATCGAATGCGTGCTGAGCGCCGGGAAGCTCCGCGTAGAGCACGGGGTTGCGCGACTTCTCGCGCAGTGCGTCGACGAAGAGCCGCGCCTCCTCGACGTACACCAGCGAGTCGTGGGTGCCGTGGATCACCAGGAAGGGCGGGGCCTCCTCGTGGACGCGGGCCAGCGGCGACGCATGCTCCCAGAGGTCGCGGCGCTCCTCGGGGGAGCACTTGAGCACCCAGCGCTCCAGGTAGGGTCGCATGGCCGCCTTGCCACGCACGCCGTGGCGATCGAGGAAGTCGTAGACGCCGTAGAAAGGCACGCAGGCCGCCAGGCGGGTGTCGATCTCCTCGAAGCCGGGCTGGAAGCTGGGGTCGTTGGCCGAGAGTCCGGCCAGGGCGCAGAGGTGTCCGCCCGCCGAGCCCCCGGAGATGCAGACGAGGTTCGGGTCCCCGCCGTACTCCTCGGCGTGCTCGCGGATCCAGGCGATGGCGTGCTTCACGTCCACGATGTGGTCGGGGAAGGTGGCCCGTGGGGAGAGGCGGTAGTTCTGGGCGAAGCACACCCAGCCCCGGGCGGCCAGGTGGTGCATGAGCGGCTGCCCCTGCTGCTCCTTGTTGCCGATCACCCAGCCGCCTCCGTGGACCTGCAGCAGCACCGGCCGGCGCTCTCCCGGTCCCGGGGGCCGGGCCGGCAGCACCACGTCGAGGAGGTGGCGCCGTTTCGCCTCCCCGGGCCTCGGCTCCCGGTAGGGAACGTTCTGGATGCGGGCCACGCCGTTTCGCGGCATCCGGAAGGGGCGCCACCAGTGCGGTGCACGCACCGGCTCCTCGGGGGCGCCCCCGGCGAACTCCGCCAGCGCCTCCCGCAGCAGCCTGCCCGCCGGTCGCGCCCGCAGGTGGAGCACCCCGAGCCCGACCCAGGAGAGCCCGGTGATCCCCAGGCCGAGCCGTCCCGGCCAGGCGTCGAGGGCGCCGAAGGCCACGAAGAGAACCGTCGCCAGCGCCTGCCAGGCCAGGTGGTGCAGCGCAAGCTCGCCGGTGATCCAGGCGCCCATGAAGTACGGGAAGGAGAGCCAAGGCACCCGGCGCATGCGCAGGAACGCGGAGGTCGTGAAGCCCGCCCCCACCAGGCTCACCGCCAGGAAGAGCCCGGAGGCCAGTGACGCTCGATCCATCAGGGTCCTCCGGGGAGGTCGAAGCGCTCGATGTAATCGCGCAGGCGCTTTCCCACCGCCGACGGCGAGAGCCCGTACTCCTCGAGCGAGTAGCGATGGGCGCCGTGCTTGCCCTGGGGATTCTCGGACAGGTGCCTCGCCATGGCCGTCCGGGTCTGCGCGTCGAGCGGCAGCCCGAACGAGCCGTAGATCTCTTCCACGGCCTCCAGGGGAGCGGCCAGGAAGCGACGGTAGTCCACGTCCACGAAGCGTTCGGGGCAGCGATCGCGGGCGGCCAGGCCGCGCTCCAGCGAGCGCGCCAGGAACTCGAGCACCACCGGTCCGAGCGCCTCGGAGTCCACCGACTCCCGGATGCTCATGAGCGTTGCGATCATGCTGCAGTAGGAAGGCAGGATCTCGAGGGGGTTGCGATGCGTCTGCACGATGCAGGCGTCCGGGAACATCTCCACCAGCACGTCGAGCGCCCACAGATGCGCCGGAGACTTGAGGAGCCAGCGCTCCCCTGGGCGCTGCCAGTCCAGCATGCGCAGCAGGTCGGCGTAGTACGCGTAGGAGGCCCGCAGGTCCTGGGCCTGGAACCAGTCCCGGTACGGAGGGAGCAGCGGCTCCACGCCCATCTGCAAGTCACAGAACGTATAGGCCAGCAGCAGCACGCATTCCTCGGGACCGTCGGCGCGGGCGTAGTGGATCTTGTCGAAATCCGGGTTGCGCTGGCGGTCGCGTTCCACTGCAGCCCGGACGGCCTCGAGACGGGGGTCGGGCTGGCCGGGCGCGAGCCCCGGGAGGGGGTCCGGACACATGCCCTCCCAGGTGAGCAGCGGGCGCGACGCCGGGTCGCAGGCCAGCAGGTTGAACAGCGCCGAGGTCCCGGTGCGCGGCAGCCCCGTCAGGTAGACCGGGCTTCGGATGGCGCGCTCGCGGATCTCGGGGTGCCGCGCGAAGGCCGCCTCGATGCGCAGGCGGGTTCCGAGCAGCTGGAGCAACCGCCGTCGCGTGCGCTTGCGTCCCCCCGCGGAGAGCCCCGCCCGCTCATAGGTCTCGAGGAGCACTCCGAGCCCATCCCGGAAGCCCTCGTCGCCGAAGTCCGAGAGACCCGCCTGCTCGCGGGCCCGCGCCAGCAACCCGTCCAGGGACAGGTCGAGATCCCGGGCCGTCTCGGCCGCCACTCTCAGCTCCCCTGCAGTGCGGCGAGCTTCACCACGCGGGTGCCGGGCTCGGGGTGCTCGGTGGCGCGGATCCAGCGCCAGCACATGGTGCCCCGATGGTGACCGCAGGTATCGATCCAGTTCATCGGGCCGCTGGCGCCCGACGTGCCCGGGTCGCGGTGGGCCACCACCACCTGCACCGAGCCGTCTTCGCGTGTCCGCGCACTGTGCTTGTTCACCCACACCGGGAAGTAGCGGTAGTCGAGGGACTCCATCCAGTGGTTGTTGAGCTGAAAGTTCCAGTGCTCGCACTCGGGCGGGGTCACCTCGATCACGAGGGCCTCGTCCGGCTCGAGCTCCCAGTAGCTGTGGTAGTAGACGATGTTCGGGTCGCCGCCAGCGCGCCGGGCCACCTCGTCGTCGAAGCGGGGCAGCTGGTTCACGTGCTTCTGGAAGCCCAGCGCCCACTGGTGGAAGATGCGCGCGCAGCCCATCACGAACCGCGCCGAGTTCGTGAGACCCCGGTCGATGCTCGCCGGGGTCACCGGACGGGCGGCGTGGGGACCGTCGATGCGCTCGATGCGCAGCTGGGCGGGGGTCTCGCTCGCCTTGTCGAGGAACGTCTGACGCACGATCAGGGTGCGTGAGTCGGGCTTCATGGGCAGCCAGTTCTGCGGCTTCGGATCGCAGGAGACGAACACCTCGAGGCCCCCATCGGGGCCGAGCGCGATGTCCGAGTGGTCGAGGTAGCCCGTGGTCTCGAGGGTCCCCGTGGAGCCGTAGTTGCCCGCCTGGGTTCCGAGCCCCAGGTAGTGCACGCTGCCGCGGGTGCCGTGGATCCGGTACTCGCACTTTCCGCTGATCGGAGCATTCTGATAGTGGTTGTCCGGGTTGTCCGCGCCCATCTTGATGGTCTCGTGGGCGGTCCGGCGAAGCTCCGGCGCGAGGGGGTCGGCGTTCTCCACGAAGCTCTCGAGCGCCGAGCGCGTCAGCCGCGAGAGATATCGGAAGCCTTCGGCCCGGTCGAAGGGATTCTCGGGCGAGCCTTCCCCGAGCACCACCGAGCCCGCGGCCTTGAGGGTGTCGCAGAACTCCTCCCAGGTGGTGCCGTCCAGGATGCGGCGGCTCGGCTCGTCCATGGCCTCGTCTCCTCCTGGCCGCGGATGTTACATCAGGGGGCTCCGAGGCAGTCCGCGGCGTTCTCCTGGAGGCAGACATCGAGTCCCGTGTGGATCGGATCCGCCACGGGACGACCCTCGTGGAGGTCGCGCAGCACGTGGATCGCTCGGTAGCCCATTTCGAAGGGCCGTTGCCCCACCTGACCCTGGGAGAGTCCCTCCCGCAGCAGCTCCATCTGCATGGGCAGCGTGTCGGTGGCCACCACGACGAGTTCCCCGCTGCCCAGACGCCCGGCATGACGCGAGACCACCTGACGGTAGGCGCCATCCACGAACTGGGGGAAGCCTCCCGTGGCCACGAAGGCGTCGAGGTCGGCGAACCGACCCAGCACGTCCGCCAGCTGACTCACCGCCAACGGGAAGTCGTCGTTGCTGTAGAGGGGGCAGCCCGCCACCTCGCGCCAGCCCCCCTGGCCCCGGAGGCGCTCCCCCGGCGGAGCGTCGGAGGCATCGTCCGCCAGGGTGTCGCGCAGGCCCTGCATGCGCTCGTTGTGGTTGGCGGCCGCCGCACCCCCCGACTGGATGCAGAGCGTCCCCCCATTCTTCTTGTGACGGGTGAGCACCCGCGCCAGCTCCACGCCGATCTCGTAGTTGCGCGTGCCGATGTAGCTCTCCCGGAGCGCGCGATCCTCCGCCAGCAGATCCGAGTCCCAGGTGATGACCGGGACGCCCGCCGCCCGCGCACGCGTGAGGGCCCGGGCGATGGCGGGCGCGTTGGAGGGGGCCACGGCGATGCCATCCACCCTGCGCGTGATCAGGTCCTCGACGATCTGTACCTGCTCCTGCTCGGTGTGCTCGCCCGGCCCCACGTAGAGGCACGCGACCCCGACGAGCTCGGCCTCCGCCTGCTTGCAGCCATCCCGGGCGCGGTCGAAGAAGGGATTGTTCATCGCCTTGGGGACCAGCGCGAACGTCAAGCCCTCCGACCCGTCGCCACAGCCCCCGACGAGAGCGGCCAGGCCGACGGTGCAGAGCCGAAGCAACCCGGCCACCAGCCCTCGCCGGCGCACTTTCACACCGCACCCGCCCGGCGCGCCCGCTCGAGCAGCATGGCCCCGATGATGAACAGTCCCACGAAGGTTCCCTGCCAGTAGGGGTCGACGCCCGCCAGCAGCAGACTGTTGCGGATCACCTCGATGAGCGCAGCGCCCACCAACGCTCCGAAGGCGCCGCCCTCGCCACCCATCAGGTTGGCGCCCCCGATCACCGAGGCCGCGATCACCCGCAGCTCGCTCCCCTGGCCGAGGGCGTTGGTGACGGCCCCGAGCCAGCCCACCATGAGCACGGCCGAGAGCCCCGCCATGCCGCTGCACAGCACGTAGGCGGCGAGCTTCACCCGCTGCACGGGAACCCCCGCCAGCCGCGCGGCTTCCTCGTTGCCCCCGATCGCATACAGGTGGCGACCGAAGCCCGTCTGGTGGAAACCGAAGCCGAAGAGCGCCGCGAAGCCGAGCAGCATCCACACCGGGTGCGCGACGCCCAGCGTCGCGCCCCCTCCCATCTCCAGGAAGAGCGCCTCGTCTGGACCGAAGCCGTGCACCATCCGGTTGTTGGAGACGGCCAGCGCCAGCGAGCGGGCGATGGCGAGCATTCCCAGCGTCACCACGAATGGCGACAGGCGCAGGAAGGCGATCAGCACGCCGTTCGCTACGCCACACAGCAATGCCACGCCGAGCCCGCAGCCGACCCCCATCCAGAGGGGCTGTCCGGCGTCGAGCACGAGCCCGGTCACGATCCCCGCGAGGCCCATCACCGAGCCCACCGAGAGATCGATGCCCGCGGTGACGATCACCGCGGTCTGTCCGAGGGCCACCAGGCCCACGAAGGCGAGATTGCGCGTCACGTTGAAGAAATTGTCGTGGCTGGCGAAGGCCGGAGAGATGGCGGCCATGAAGACGCACAACAGGAGCGTCGCGAGCGTCACCCAGAACGACTGCGAGGAGGCCAGGCGGGATCCCGCTCTGCGGAGGCTGGCCATCCGTCAGGCCGCCTCGAGGGCCCCGGTGATGAGCGCCGTGACCTCCTCGGGAGACGTCTCACCGATGGGCTTGTCGGCCACGAGCGTGCCCCGGCGCAGCACGGCCACCCGGTCGCAGACCGCGAACACGTCGGGCATGCGGTGGCTGGTGAGGACCACCGCCACGCCTCGGCCGCGCAGCCGACGGATGCCGTCGAGCACCTGCTCCACCTGACGCACGCTGATGGCCGCGGTCGGCTCGTCGAGCAGCACCAGCCGCGCATCCGTCAGGCGGGTGCGCGCGATGGCCACCGCCTGGCGCTGTCCCCCCGAGAGCGCGAGTACCCGCTGCTCGGGTCTCGCGTCCGACGCGAGCTCAGCGAAGAGGGCGCGGGTGCGCTCCTCCATGGCCCGATGATCGAGGACGGGAAGCACCCCGAGCAGACGGCGGTGCAGCTCCCGCCCCAGGAAGACATTGGCGGTCGCCGACAGGTTCTCGCAGAGGGCCAGGTCCTGATGGACCATCTCGATCCCGCGGGCTCGGGCAGCAGCCGGACCCGGTAGCCGCGCGGCCACGCCGTCGAGACGCAGCTCGCCCCCGCTCTGGGGGAGGCTTCCGGCGACGAGGCGTAGCAGCGTCGACTTCCCCGCGC
The DNA here is from genome assembly GCA_039714895.1 of Myxococcota bacterium. Classification (GTDB taxonomy): domain Bacteria; phylum Myxococcota_A; class UBA9160; order UBA9160; family DASRUS01; genus JBDLIK01. The sequence goes on from JBDLIK010000099.1 coordinate 7,190, forward strand.
CGTTGTCCCCCATCAACCCCAGCACCTCGCCCGCCCGGAGGCACAGCTGGACGTGGGAGAGGGCTGCGATGGCCCCGAAGTGCCGGCTCACGTCGAAGAGCTCGAGGAGCGGAGGGGGCAGCGTTCGCCTCGGTCGGCCCTCGGTCAGCCCTCGGCCGGTCCGTCGTCTTCGCCGGCTCGGCCTTCCGATGAGGTGCGCTCGGCCCCGGGGCCCTCGGTGCCAAGCTTCCGCATCGTCTCGGCCACCTTGTAGCGCACGAACCAGCTGGTCGCGTGCAGGGCATCGTCGAGCGCCAGCTTGACCTCGGGATCCTGGGGCAGGATCTCTCCGAGAGCGGCCGCCGCTGCGAACTGCACCCGCCAGTCTCCGTCCCCGAGCGCGCGCGCCAGGGCCGCGGCCACCGCCGGGTCCGAGGGGGCGAGCCGGCCCAGGCTGTGGGCGGCCTCTGCGCGCACGGGTCCGTCCGGATCCCGCAGCGCCCGGAAGAGGCCGGTGACGATGACGGGTTCCGGCTGGGAGCTCTGGCCGAGGCCGCGCGCCGCCTGTACCCGCACCTCGGGACTCGCGTCCTGCGCCAGCAGCCGCAGCGGGTCCCGCCCGGGTGGGGTCACTCCGAGCCGCGCGAAGGTCTCGAGCGCGCGCGCCCGCACCCGCCAGCTGCTGTCGTCCAGGGCATGGGCCATCCGGCCTCGCAGGCCCGGGTCCCTCGGCTCGAGACAGAGCAGCGCGCGCGCGGCCTCGGAGCTCGCGAGGGCCGCGGCATCGAACTCGGATTCCCGCAGCCCGAGATCGCCGAGCTCGGCCGCCAGCCCGCAGACCGCATTCCGCTCCTCGGGTCCCATCCCGGGTGCCAGCAGCCGCGTCGCCGCACTCCGGGCGATCGCCTCGTAGCGCGGTCGCTCGATCCAGCCCAGGCGCGCCGCCAGCCGCGCCAGCTCCGTCCGGAGGATCGGCGCCCGCAGTCCTCTCAGACGCTCGAGGACCCGGCCCCGGGCCTCGCGGGCTCCGGCCAGCCGCGCCAGGGCCGCCTCGGCCCCCGGAAGCGACCAGGGCGGATGGGCGTCGAAGAAGCGCTCGATGGTCGGCAGGTAGGCGAGGAGGTCGTCCCCGTTCACCATCTCCTCCACCACCTCGACCCGCTCCGTGGGCGGGCGCTCCTGATCGTGGAGCGAGCAGATGCGCTGGCGCACCACCGAGGCCTCCCCTCCCTCCGCCATCCCTGGGAACTCGACGAAGGTGGTGTGGCGCAGCCTTCGGGCGAGCCGCCGGTTGGGCGCTGCGGAGGGGAGTCGCTCGGCGGTGCTCCCCGGCTCGCCGAGCTCCGTCAGCTCCTCGAGATACGCGTCGAGGGGCCCCGCCAGACTCGCGCCGGAGGGCGCCACCGAATCGAATCCGTAGAGATGCGGTACCCCGGCGAAGATCCGCTGCATGCGGCTGCGAAAGCTCGTTCCCAGGGCCCCATAGCGGGCCTCGACGATGCGCTCGGCGCTGGCGAGTGCGATCCCGTCCTCGCGCAGCACCTCCAGGTACTCCTCGGGGCTGCGATGGTCCGCCGCGCGGGTGGCGGCCGTGTTACAGCCCAGCAGGAAGACCTCCTGGGGGTGCGAGAGGATCCCCGGGCAGTCCTGCCGGCACGCCCGCTCCTCGAGCTCACCCGAGGAGAGCGTCTTGCCCGAGCTTCCGAAGAAGCTGCCTGCGAAG
>JBDLIK010000100.1:0-8853 GCA_039714895.1 Myxococcota bacterium
CGAGCCAGGTGTGCACCGCCCCGGCGACGTCGGGCACGTTGCCGGGCTCGCTGGTGAGCAGCCGCACGAAGACGGCGGGCTCGCCGTCGAATCGCACGTGCTCGTCACTCTCGACGAACCCGTCTCGAACCCAGGCGACGTCCCCGAGCTGGACCCTCGTACCGTCTGCGTGCGTGAGGAGGACGAGCCGCTCGAACTCGTCCCCCCGGTGGGCGCGCCCTCGGGCCCGCATCAGGATCTCGCCTCCGCGGGTCTTGAGCGATCCGCCGGGAAGATCCACAGACGAGGCGCGAACCGCACCCGCCACGTCGTCGAAGGTGAGGCGGTGCCTGCGCAGCGCCGCCTCGGAAACCTCGATCGCGATCTCGTAGTCGCGCGCTCCCACCAGCTCGGCCCGCGACACGTCGGGGAGCGCCGACACCTCGTCGCGGAACCGTTCACCGAGACTGCGCAGCGTGTATTCGTCGGTCTCGCCGTGGATCGCCACAGAGATCAGGACGTGATCGTCGACGAGCTCCTGGACGATCGGGACCTGCGCGTCGTCGGGCAGGGTGTCGAGCGCATCGATGTGGGTGCGCACTTCCTCGAGGACGCGGCGGGCATCCTCTCCCACCCGTACCTGCATCCAGACCGCCCCGAAGCCCTCGGTGGCGCGCGAGAACGTGCGATGGATGCCCTTGACGCCGTCGACCGCTTCCTCGATCCGGACGCAGATGGCCTCCTCGATCTCGTCCGGGGCGGCGCCCGGGTAGGCCACGGTGACCGACACGAACCCGAAGGCGACGTTGGGAAAGGTCTCCTGGCGCAGCGTGGTGGCACCGATCAGGCCCGCCGCCAGGATGAAGACCATCAGCAGGTTGGCGGCGATCGGGTTTGCCGCGAACCAGCGAACGAGGCGCTTCACGGCGGCATCCCGACCCGGGCCAGCGCGGCCTGGGGCGACACGGTGTCGACGAGCACCGGACGCACCCTTCGACCCTCCACCGCCCCGACGGCCGTCGTGCGCACCCGATCCCCGGGCAGGATACCGCCGCCGATGAGCACGCGATCGCCGTCCCGACGGATCACCGTGACCGCTCGCAGGCGGCTGCGATCCTCGGCGTCTACGACGGCGAGTCGGCCGGAGCCCTGGAGCGCCGCGCGCGGCACCAAGAAGGCGTCCGCGAAGGTCCGGCCCTCGATCTCGGCCTCGACGAAGAGTCCGACGGTGAGCGGGGGATGGGTGGCGCCGGCGCGCCGGCCGTACGGGTCGTCGACCCGCGCGATCACGTGAATCATCCGCGTGCGCGGATCGATCGCGCCCTCGGTTCGAACCAGGCGCGCCCGCCATTCCAGGTCCTCGCCGGCGAAGGACGCCCGAAGCCGCACCGTCGCAGATGCGTCACCGCCGGTCTCGAGGAAGCCGAGCTCCGAGGCCGCCACGGGAAGCCGGACCTCTGCATAGTCGACCGCATACAGCCTGGCCAGAGCCGTGCCGCGCACGACGAACTGGCCCGAATCGACGTAGCGTTCCCGCACCCGACCCTCGAAGGGCGCACGCATCTCGGTGCGCAAGAGGTCGCGCCGCGCCTGGTCCCGCTCGGCCAGGGCGCCGCGTAGACTCGCCCGGGAGACGGCGAGCGCGTGCTCGCCTTCCTCGACCTGGGCGGCGCTCGCCACGTCGCGCGAGGCCAGGGAGCGCTGGCGGGTCAGCCGCGCCTTGGCGATGCGGACCTCGCTGCGCACCCGGAGGACCCGCGCTTCGGCACGCTCGAGGGCGAGCCGGGCGTCCGTGGGATCGAGCTGGACCAGCAGCGAACCCTTCTCGAAGAAGGCACCGGCCTCCAGCGCGGAGGTCTCGCCGAGCACGCGCCCCGGCGTCTCGGCGAGCAGCTCGATCTCGGTGCGTGGCACCACGGTTCCATGGGTACGCACGCTCACGCCGTGTCGCTCCGGAGTGAGGGCCACCACGTCGACACGGGGCGCGAGCGGCTCGGGCGCCGCCGCGTGGGGCGTGGACCGCCCCCGGGCAAGTCCCCAGGCGAGAAGCGCCCCGGCGACCAGCACCAGGACCGGTAGCCAGCGCGAGAGTGCAGCGCTCACGGCGTCCCTCCGGGACTCGTGGGCCCGCGCCCAGCGGGCCGTCCTCACCCGGACTTCAGCAAGACCGGTGCCATGCCCGCACGGCACCCAGCGCGCCGCAGACGACTCCAGCCGCAGCGACAACGCGACAGGTGCAGCGAGCACGCGACACTCGCCCGGCGCGGGGCTGCCCGCGGGGGTTCGACGCAACACCCCCCCATGGCGTATGGAGCGGAGATGCCGCCCCAGGTCGAGCCAGCTGCCAACGGGGAGCGAGCGCGAGACGCCCTACGGAATGCTCAGCATTGCAGTGACGGGGGCGGGGGTGCTGAAGAGTGCGCCCAGGTAGAGGGCGTAGGCCGTCAGCAGGACCAAGCCAAAGGCGCGACCGATGGAGCGGCCACGCCAGGCGAAGAAGAACAGCACGCCGGTGGCGGCCAGCATCACGAGCAGGTCGAAGCGTAGGAAGCCCGGCGGGACCGCGATCGGTGCGGGCGACAGCATGGCGGCCAGGCCCATGATGGCCAGGAGGTTGAACAGGTTGCTGCCGATCACGTTGCCGAGGGCCAGGTCCGAATGGCGCTGGAATGCGGCCACGACGGTGGTGGCGAGCTCCGGGAGCGACGTGCCGAGCGCCACCACCGAGAGCCCGATCACGGCGCTCGGCACGCCGAAACGGGTCGCGAGCTGGACGGCTCCGTCGAGCATCAGATCGGCGCCGAGCGGTAGCAGGACGATGCCGAGCACGACGAACAGGCTGATCAGGGCCCGACTCTCGGGCAGGCCCAGCAGGCCCTCGAACTCGGCGTCGTGCTCCCCTTCGTCGCTCTCGCGCGCCGTGCGGGCAGCGCGCCACAGGACCAGGACCAGCATGGTGAACATCACCGCGCCTTGAATGCGACCGAGCGGGCCCAGGAAGCAGAAGGAGACGAAGAGCAGACTCGCGGCCACCACCAGAGCCGTGTTACGGCCCAGGGATTCCTGGTCGCAGACGGTCGGGTAGATCAGGGCTGGGACGCCCAGCACGAGCAGTACGTTCGCGATGTTGCTGCCTACGACGTTGCCGATGGAGATGTCCGGGTGACCCGAGAAGACCGCGCCGAGCGAGATGCAGAGCTCGGGCGCCGACGTACCGAAGGCCACCACGGTGAGGCCCACCACGAGTGGCGAAATACCCGCCCGTCGGGCCAGGGCCACGGCGCCTCGCACCAGGAGATCGCCGCCGAGCAGGAGGTAGGTCAGGCCCCCGAAGAGCTCGAGGTACATCATCGGGCGTGGCCGTCCGGGTGCGCGTCGTCTGCGCGCCGCGCCTGCTCGGCTTCGTCGCGTGCGTCCTCGACCGCCTCGTGCGTACGCACGAGCTCGTCGGTCATGGCGTTGAAGGTGCGAGCGAGAAGGCCCACCTCGTCCGAGCTGCCCGTCGGCGCACGCAGCTCGTGCTCGCCCTTCCCGATGCGCCGGGCCACCTGCGCCAGCTGCCGAATGGGCCGGGAGATGGTGAAGCCGAAGAAGGCTCCGGCCACGACCGCGAAGGCGGAGAGCGAGAGGCCGAGCCGAACCATGGTTTCGCGCAGCTCTCGGATCGGAGCCAGCTCCTCGTGGGCGTCCACCTTCACCACGACGCCCCAGCCGAACTCGTCCAGGTAGCGCGTGGCGGCCCAGACCTCGGCGCCGCGGTAGTCGTAGGCCCCGTCGTGGTACAGAGATTCCGTGCCCAGCACCGCTTGCAGGATCGGGTCGCTCGCCTGATCCTGGCCGACGCGGCGGCCGGCCGAGTCCGCAGGGCCGTGGCGCAGAGGGTTCAGGATGAGGGCGTCGCCCGCCTCGGTTCGACGCGCCATCAGGGTCTCGCCGGTCTCGCCGAGGCCCGTGTAGTCGCGCGTCACCTCGATCAGCTCCTGGGCCGAGAGTCGCACCTTGGCAGCACCCACCAGCACGGCGTCGATCCGCACGGGCGACACCAGGGTCACCAGCAGGCCTTCGTCGGGATCGAGGGAGACGTTCTCGTAGACGACGGGCTCCTCCGCCCACATGAATACTGCCGGGCGCAGACGTTCGCGCTCGCCCAGGTCGACACCGCTCGAGGTGAGGAAGAAGCCGTCGGCTCCGTAGATCGAGACCCCACGCAGGCTCTCAGCGGCGCGAATCGCGTCGCCCAGGATGCCCTCCATGCGGGCCAGGTGGGCTTCGTCACGGTCCCGTTTGAAGTCGCGCAGGCTTTCGCGCAGGCTGGTACGGCTGGTGACGAGCTGCACTCGGTCGCGCCAGCCCACGATCGTGCGCTCCAGAGCCTGCTTCTTGCTCTCGGCCACGGCCTCGAGCTGGCGGAGGGCGATGCTTCGCAGAAGACTGCGGGTGGCGTCGTAGCTGAAGGCGCCGAGGGCCACCATGGCGCCCAGCGAGGCCGCCACGAACGCGAACACCAGCTTGGTCCGGATGTCCATCCGTCCACTCCACCCCAATCCTATCAGGAGTTCAAGCTGCCCGGTGCGCTAGGGACCCCGGCAGCGCATCACCACTCGCAGGACGTCCTTCATCCGGCCCGGCTGGAGTCGCTGGACAGGCAGGGACCGGTGTATCCTCTCGGACACGCGCCCACCAGGCGAGGAGGCACGAACGTGTCGAGCACCCACGAACGCTTCTGGGATCATTCGAGCTTCGCCTTCGTCGGCAGCACGGGAACGAAGGGCTTCCCCAAGCTCAGCTACGGGGCCGCGAAGGAGAGGGGAAAGAAGGTCTTCGCCGTCGACAGCACGGTAGAGGAGATAGAGGGCGAACCCACCTTCCCCGACTTCAACGCACTCCCGGAGCCGGTCGACGCCGCGGTGATCGAGCTACCGAAGGAGGACACGGCCGACTGGGTCGGCCGCGCGGCCGATGCGGGAATTCACGACGTGTGGATCCACATGAACCGCGATACGCCCGAAGCTCTCGCGGTGGCGGATGAGCGCGGCGTGACCCTTCACACCGGGACCTGCGCGGTCATGTACCTGACGAGCGGCGTCAATGTTCACGGGCTGCACCGCTGGATCGAGAAGCTGCGCGGCCGATACTGAGCACCGACGAAGCGTTACTCCGGGAGCCCGTACTCGCGCGCGACGATCGCGGGATGGAAGAGCATGCCGCCGGTCTCGAGGACGACGTGGCCGACGAGGAAGAGCGGCGTCCACGAGGGAGCGGGTTCGGCGGCGACGAGGATCTCGCCGGGCTGGATCTCGCGGGCCTCGTCGAGCCGGTGCACGACGCGCGCGCGTCCGCGGACGATGCCGCGCGAGACACCTTGGCCGGCAAGCTCGGGCGTCACCTCGAACCAGACAGCTTGCCCACGCCGTTCTGCACCGAGCCCTTGTGCAGGCCGTGAGCTGGCGCCTGATCCAGGCCAACCCCGCAGACCTCGTCGTGAGGCCCAAGGTGCAGCGACGGGAGGCAAGGGCGCTCTCAGGGGTAGAAGTCGCCCAATTGCTCAAGGCTGCGAGGGGGGATCGCCTCGAGGCACTCTACGTCCTCGCAGTGGCGACCGGCCTCCGCCAGGGCGAGTTGTTCGGCCTGCGTTGGAAGGACATCGATCTCGCCGCGCGGACGCTCTCGGGCGCCACATCGGGACGTCGCAAGGTATTGCCGTCAGGGAAGACGTATGTGTTCAAGGAGTTCTTCGGACTCGAGAGCGACATTGAAGATCCCTGGCCCGACGGGCGGGACCCAGAGACCCTCTCGCGATATCGGGAGCGTGCGGCGGAGATGAAGGCGATCTTGGAGACGAACTTCGAGCACCTCCTGCAGGCTATGGGGCCTTTGCGCCCGGATCAACGGGATTGACCGTCTTCAGACCGGGAAGGCAGCGACCAGAAGAGCAGTTGGTTGGACCACCTCGAACGAACTGGAGCTGTTGGGTCGCAACCCCCGACCGCCGCTCACTCGGACCGTCGCTGGGAGATCTCCTCCAGGAAGTCGGCCGTCGTGTTGACATGCGGGAATGGCTCGGGCGGAACCGGAAGGCCGAGCGCTGCGCAGATGGGCTCCCAGCCATCGCCGGGCCGCCACTCGAGCAGTCGTTCAGGGGCCACCCCGGCCCGCACGCGGTCGTTGAAGGCCTCGAAGGCGGCCTTGGCGGCCTGCTCATCCTCGATATCCAGCGTGAAGCGGGCCGACCAGAGCGCGTCGATCATCTCCCGCAAGGGACCAGGGGGCAGCGCCAGGACGGAGGGGAAGATCGTCCGGCTGGCGCTCCGCCACCAATCGTCGGTGTCCCGCACCGACAGCAGGATCAGCGCATCTGGGTAGGAGTGCATGAGCTCCGGCCAGAAGGCCGCCGGCGGGAAGTCGACGGCGGCACCGTAGCCCGCGAGGAGCTCGTCCCAGTCCGGCAGCTCGCCCCGGGTGGCCGCAGTCCAGCGCGGCATGTGCTCGGGCCGCTGGAAGCACTCGAACATATGGTAGCAGGGCTCGCCGAGCAGCCGTTCGAGGGCAAGCTTCAAGGAGTTCGTTCCGGTACGACCCATCCCGGCTCCCACCACACGCAGCGGCATTCACCACCTCCTCAGGAGTTTGCCTTCGGCGTCGCGAGTTCTTCGTCCACGGCGGCCGTGAAATCCGGTGCCCCCAGCTCATTGAAGGGGCGGCCCCATTCCCAGTACTCCCGCAGGACCCGGAACGCGCTCAGCTGCCGGGCCACGCTCAGCACGGCCTGTCGCACGAGTCCTTCGTCGCGCACCGTCCTCGCCCGGCGGAAGTTCGCGCGGTAGGTGTTGTGCCAGTCGACCATCAGATTCTCCAGCCGGAGCTGGGACACCTCGTCCATCTCCTCTTCCTGCAAAGCTTTGTGCAGGATCCCTGCCACCTCGTTGTTCTCGATGATCCGGCCCCGCCAGCGGCTGACGGCATCGCTGTAACGGTCCATGGCCGCGGCACGGGCCAGACGGGTGTTCTCCTCCGTGGCGCGCTGGTTGGCCTCGAGAAGCAGGCTGCCGTGCCGGACCTGGATCGAGATGTAGATCAGCGTCGCGAGCACAGCGATCGCCCCGACGAACTCGCCCAGGCTGCCCAGCATCTGAATGGTCTCCATGACGGGTCCTCCTCGGGAGAATGGACTCCGGAAGATAGGAGCTCCGATCGAGATTCCTCAAATCTGGCCCAAGAGCATCGCTTCGAAGCGCCACGAGGGAGTCGCAGGCACCGCTTACGAGGAGTTCGAGAAGTGGAACACCTCCGGCGAGCAGATCGACTGACTGGCTGGAGGCGCTCCGAAAGGCGGGCGTGCCCGACGAACCGAGAGAGTAAGACTGGTTCGCGCCGAGGGGAGAACTTGGAAGCCGCTTCAGGTTTCTGAGGTGGGCTCGAGTTTCATGTTCTCCGACAGGTGAGTCGCCCAGAGAGACGGCGTGGCGGACACCCCGGCTCCTCCGGGTAGCTTGGAAGAACTTCCACCAACCCCACGGCACCGAGGAGAAACTCACGAAAGGATCCAACCTAGACGGTTTCGGGCCTCCGTTTCCACCCAGGTCGATGCTGGTCCGGTTCAACGCCTTGTTGAACGGTGCGCGTCTTGGCAGAAGGATCAGCTGCCGGAGAGGTACGCACTCACGTGGGTCTGGAATTGCTCGCCATACGAGTCGCGGACCGCGCGCCAGACTAGACGCGGTGATCTACAGATAGATGTTGCGCCTGGGGATGGCGGTGCCGGAGGGGCCCCTCGGTCTTACAGCTACCCCCGTCGATCCCGAACTCGGAGGGTCGTTGGGACCGGGCCTCGGCGTCGGGATGCTGGAACGTCCCGAAGACGATGTCCCAGAGCGTCATCACGGGGGCGAAGTTCGAGTCCGCGAAACGCCGGTCGGGCGCGTGCCACGAGGTCCCTCAGGACCTGCTCTGCCAGAGCGGTCTCCGAGCCCTGGACCCAACTCGACATGAGCTCCTGGCCGTCGAGGGAGGTAGAGGGAGTGGTCGCCGGCTCTTCGGTGTAGAGTCAGTCGTCCGCCGCCCAGCGTCACGGTGCTGGCCAGGGTCTCGAAGGGCCGCATGCTGACGCGATTCTAGCCCCGGGGAGGAGGCCGAGCGCGCACGCATGAGCGAAGCCGTGACCGCGGAGGAGCAGGCCGCGCTGGCGGCGCTCGGGTACACCGAGGACTGGCTGCGCGCCGGGCTCCTCGACCGGCAGCGCCTTGCCACCCAGTACGAGCGGCTCCAGTCCGGCGGAAAGAAGAAGACGGCCCGCTACCGGTCCGAAGCCCTCGCCGCCTGGCACGAGCGCGAGGGCGCGATCCCCGACGCCGGGATCGACGGCTTCCTCGCCATCCTGGCCGCGGATCCCGATCCGAAGTTCGCCCAGAACGCCGTCGCGGAGCTGATCCGGTCGCCGCGGATTACCATGGACCAGCTCGAGCGCATCGCCGCCTCGGATCCGAAGCTGATGCGCCGCCACGAGCCCCTGATCCGCCGAACCTACCTGATGCGACGCCTCGATGAGGGCGTCACCGACGAGCTGCTCGAACGCGTGATCGAGTTCCGCGACGCCGCGATCCAGACCCGCTTGATCCGTGACGCCCGTCTCGGCCGCAAGCACGCCGAGCTGCTGGCCAAGCAGGGCGCCAACCCGACGATCCGCGAGAAGGCGCAGGCCTGGTTCCAGGACAAGAAGGCCTGGAAGTAGGTTGACCGCCGCGGACGCCCGGAGGGCACCCCACCCGCCCACCTGAGCTCGAAGGCACGGATCGACAGGCCCAGGTCGGGGATCCGATCCGCGAGCGACTAGCTCTTCGAGAGCGGTATCCTCCACAGATCGTCCGAAGAGGAGGA
>JBDLIK010000101.1:0-8852 GCA_039714895.1 Myxococcota bacterium
TCCGACGCATGGACGCCGTCTGTCGGCAGCGCGGCGTCGCCCTCGCCGTCGTGCATCTTCCCGATGGGACCCAGGCGCCGGTCCTCCAGAATCTGGACCTCGAGCCTCCGAGCGGCGGGCTCCACGATCTACGCCAGCGGATCCCCTACGCCGAGGTCCGCTTCCGCTACGACTTCCATCCGACCCCGGAGGGGCATGGCATTCTCGCCGAGCACCTGGAGCCCATCGTGACCGTCGCCCTCGGGCTGCCCCGCGCGCGCACGTCTGGAACGCCCGGCGCAGTCGGGCACCCAACGACCCTGAGCGAGACTGCCTGGGAGCGCACCGGGGACTGAGCCCGAGCGTGGGTCAAGCGCTGACGTCCTCGGGTAGCGGGATCCCGATCGCCTCGGCGGTGGCGCGGGCCTCCGAGGCGAGCGTACGCGCGCGCTCCCGCGCAGCCCGGGAGGGTCGATCGGTGTGCAGCAGCTCCGCCAGGCCCGCCCGGGCCGCGACCCCGGACGGTCGCGCGCCGATGGAGTCGCAGCGGGCGATGGCGGCGGACGCCGCCAGGGCGACGCTGATGAGCCAGCCCTCATCCCGCGGGATTCCCGCGAAGTCGTCGCGGGCCAGCTCTTCGAGGTGCGCGCACGCCCGCTCCTGCCGTCCCAGCTGTGCATGGAAGAACGCCGCAAGGGCATCGGCGACCGAGCCGAGGCGCCCGAGCTCGCCGATCTGGGCGATGATGGCCTCGAAGCGCGCAGGCTCGCCTCGCTGGTAGGCCACCCAGGCAGCGATGCCCGCCTGGACCAGGTCGTTGGAGGTGTCTCCGCTGGCTTCGCCGAGTTCGCGGACCCGTTCAGGTGGAGCGCGTCGTCGAAGCGTCCGTCGCCCAGGGCACGGGCCAGACGGAAGCGGGCGATGGAGTGATGGTAGATGGGCACCCGCAGCTCCGCAGCGAGGGTGTCGCAGGCAGCGAGCTCGCGATCCATGGCCGCCACGTCCCCCAGCAGCAGCAGCGAGCGGACCCGCGCCTCCCGAGCCATGAAGACGCGGTCCCGACGGCCTCTCGCGACGGCCCGCTCGAGGAGCTCGCTGGCCACCTCGAGGCGGCGGTGGGTGTCGTCCGGGCCCAGCAGCGCTGCGAGCCGCGCGTGGAGCGCATCGAAGAGCGCATCGGGGTCCGACGACGCTCGGGCCAGCTCCACCGCCTGGAGGCTCCGTTCCCGGCGCTGCTGCATGTCGGTGTGGCCAGCGAGTCCGCTCGAGACGCGGGCGCGCAGCGCCAGGGCGTGGCTGGGCAACCGCTCGAGCGCTTCCTCGAGGAGCGCCCGATAGGCGTCGGCGGGTCCGCCCGGGGCTCGTCGGCGAAGAACTGGGGCCAACCGCCGAGCCCGATGGCCGCCTCAGCGAGAAGGTCCGCGCGGTCGAGCTTGCGGGCCAGGGTCGCGGCAAGAGAGAAGGTGCGTCGTCCCTCGGGATAGTGTCCCGCCTGCCACTGCGCGCGGCCGAGGGCCAGCACCAGCTCGCAGCGATGCGCCTCCTCCACCGGAACCGCCAGCTCGATCGCCTGGAGGGCCCGTTCGAAGTGAGCCACCGCTTCCTCCCAGGCGAGCAGCTCGAGCGCGTGCTCCCCCGCCCGGACGCAGTAGGCGAGCGCCCGCTCCACGTCGCCGCCGGGCGCCGCTTGGAAGAACTGGCGCGCCAGCTCTGCGAGATGCGTCCCGGTCCGTTCTCCACCGAGGGCCTCGAGTGACTCGGCGACCCGGCGATGCAGCCGCACCCGCTGGGGGACGGTGAGCTCTTCGTACAGGGTCTCCCGGACCAGAGCGTGTCCGAACGCGAAGCAGCCCGGCGACGGCGTGCGGTGGCCCCCGACAGCGGGGACGACGATACGCGCCGACTCCGCCTCGTCCAGCAGATCGAGCACGCGGGCCGGAGGCTGCTCGCAGACACGCGCCAACAGCGGCACGTCGAACTCACGCCCGATCACTGCCGCGCGGGTGAGGGCCTGGTTGCACTCCTCCGAGAGGCGATCGAGTCGTCTCCCGATCACCTCCCGCACACCCTCGGGAAGGCCGACGTCCCAGGCAGCCTCGCTGGGAGCCTCGCCTTCGAGGCGTCCCTCGGAAGCGAGGAGCCGGACGGTCTCGTGCACGAAGAAGGGATTGCCCTCGGTCCTGCGGAAGACGGCAGCAACCAGGGCCGCCGAGGCGGGTCGTCCGGTGCTGGCCTCGACGAAGCGGGCGACGTCCTGCTCCTCTAGGCCTCCGAGGGAGATGCGACGATGATGGGCCTCGCGTGCGAGCTCTCCCAGGACGCGGGCCAGCGGGTGCTGACGGCGCAGCTCCACGTCCCGATAGGCACCGAGCAAGAGCACGCGCGCGTCCCGGATCTCGCGGGCGACGAACTGGAGGAGCAGGAGGGTGGGCTCGTCCGCCCAGTGCAGATCGTCGAGGAACAGCACCAGGGCCCGCGTGCGGTTCGTGCCTCGCAGCACGGTGGCCACCGCATCGAACAGGCGAAAGCGCGCCTGGGCGGACTCCTCGGGCCCCGGATCCGGGAGCTCCGGGATCTGCTGCCGCAGCTCGGGGACGAGGCGTGCCAGCTCGGCGGCCGCGGGTCCCACCGAATCTCGGAGCTCCTCCAGGGTGAGGCCAAGGGCGAGCCCGCGCAGCACCCGCACCCAGGGCCAGAAGGCCGGGACGCCCTCTGCCTCGGTGGCGCGCCCCTCGAGGACGAGTGCGCCCCGGCGACGAGCCTCGTCGGCGAGCCGCTCGGCCGTGCAGGTCTTGCCGATTCCCGGCTCCCCCGACAGCAGCGCCACCCGGCCGCTGCCGGCGAAGCAGTCGTCGAGCAGCGCGCGAAGCTCGGCCATCACGTCCTCGCGTCCCACGAAGAGGCGGGCTTCGGAAGCCGTGCGGGACGGCACCCGGAGGCCCGCGGCATGCTCCTCCACGGGCGCGACGAAGCGGTAGCCCCGCCCGTGGACGGTCTGGATCATTCCGGAGCGACCCCGGGAGTCGCGAAGGGCTGCGCGTGCGGCGCTCACGTTCGTGGGCAGGACCGCCTCGGTGACGTGCTCCCCGGGCCATAGCTTGTCGAGGAGCTCCGACTTGGAGACCACCCGGTCGCGGTGGCGCACGAGGTAGAGGAGGAGATCGAAAGTCTTCGGAGGGAGCTTCAGGACCTCGCCGCTCCGGCGCAGTTCGAAGAGGCCGTCGTCGAGCTCGAACTCGCCGAAGGCGTGGATCATGCGGCCAGGGTACCCCGACCCGGCCCCGCGAACGAAGCCCGGCCTCCTTCCCACGAAATCAACAGGAATTCCTGAGAACCCGCGAAAGACTCCGCGAGCCCGGGGCGACAGGATGAGCTCCGCAGTGGAGGCCTTCGCATGATCGACCTGTCCTCGCTCGAAGCCGCCTCGGCGGCTCTTCTGGTCCAGCTGCGCCGGAGTCTGGGCCTGCCGGACCTCGCCTTCGCGGAGCCCCCGGCGCGCCTGCTGGGCGGGAATCGCAGCTTCGTGTACGGCTTCCGTCTGCGCGGGGCCCCCTCTCCCTACTCGGGCCCCCTGGTGCTGCGCATCCTGCGGACACCGCGGGCCGGAGAGGTTCGCCGCGAGGCCAGCCTGCACGACGCGCTCCTCGATGCGGACTATCCGGTGCCCTGCATCCTCGTCTGGGGCGAGGATGCGGAGCCGCTGGGGGGGCCGTTCCAGATCCAGGAGCGGGTGCCGGGCGTCCCCCTGCTGCATGGCTACGACGATCCCGCCCACACCGGGAAGGGCTTTCTGCGACAACAGCTCGTGGGTCTGCGGCAGGCTCTATTCTCTCCGTGGCCCGAGCGGCTCGCCGCGCTCCACACAAGGCTCCACGGCATCGAGGTCGAACGCATTGCGGCACGCCTCGAAGTGTCGGGCTTTCCGAGGCGCGCCCTCGGCCTCGAGGCCAGGCTGGAGCGGATGGCAACGCACCTCTCGGGCTGGGGCGTCGACGGCCTCTCCCCGAGTCTCGAGTGGCTGGCGGATCGGGCCCCTGTGCACCGGGGCCCCTTCGCCCTCTGCCACGGCGATCTCTTCCCGAACCAGGTGCGCGTCTCGGGGGCCGAGGTAGCCGGCATCCTCGACTGGAGCGATGCGCTCTTCGGACCGCCCGAGCTCGACGTGGGGATCGTCAAGGCCGGCCTCGAGACGCTCCCGCTGCTCCCGGGCCCGCTGGCCGGCGCCGGCCGGGCGATCCTGCGGCGGCTGGCGGGCCGCTTCGCCCGCGCCTACCAGCGCGAGCGTCCGCTCGACCCCGAGGCGCTCCGCTTCTCCGAGGTCTTCCGCTGCGTGCTCACCCTCGCCTCGCTGGTGGAGCGGCGTCTCTCCCTCGCCGGCCTGCTCGCGGAGCCCCCGGCCCCCAACCCCTACGACAGCCCGGCGGGAGAGACCGCCCTTCGTCGACACCTCGCACGGCTCGCATCCCTCGAGGTCGGAGCTCTCCACGGGAGATTGGCCCCAAGGCCTCGCAGCCAGATTGGCTCTTTCCCCGGCGCAGGACTGCGGCATTCTCTGGACGGACGCGCCCCGAGCGAGGACTCATGAAGCTCTACTCCGGACCGCTCAGTCTGTTCACCGCCAAGGTCCGCATCGCCCTCGACGAGAAGGGGTTGGACTACGAGCGCGTCGAGGTCGGCTGGAGTCGCGAGCACCGCTACGAGCCCCATCACCCGGAGGTCGTGGCTCTCAACCCGCGGCGCCAGGTGCCCGTGCTCGTGGACGGAGACCTGGTGGTCTACGATTCCACCCTCATCCTCGAGTATCTCGAGGATCGCTACCCCGAGCCGCCGCTGTACCCCCGCGACGTCGCCGCCCGCGCTCGCTGCCGGCAGATCGAGGCCGCCGCCGACGAGATCCTCTTCCCCTTCGTGTGGGATCTGATCGAGGAGGCCTTCTATCCCGCCGGAGGCTCGGGGCGCGACGAGAGCCGCCTGCAGCGGGCGAGGTCGGGGATCGACGGCATCCACGCGCAGTGGGACAAGGATCTCGCCGGGCGATCCTGGCTCTGCGACGAGTTCAGCGTCGCCGACATCGGTGCCTTCGTATTCCTCAACGCGGCGGCCACCCTCGGCGCCCCCCCGGATGCGATGCATGCACACCTGCTGCGCTGGATCGAGCGCACCGGCGAGAGACCCGCCGTGCGCCGCGAGGTCCAGGCGATGACGGCCTTCGTCGCCCGGGTGATGGCCGCGGGCTGAGCGCGCCCCATGGGCGCCCGAGGGCGCCCTCGGGCTGAGAGGAGCCCTTCAACGGCTGGGCAGGCGGATCTCCTCCACCAGGGCCTGCACCCGCGCGGGGGGTGGGGGTGTCCCGCGGCTCACGGCGAGCGTCACGGCGAAGTTCAGCAGCATCCCCACCGTTCCGATGCCCTCGGGGCTGATCCCGAACCACCAGTCCTGCGGGCTTCCCCGGCCGAGCAGCTTGAAGTAGAGGATGTAGCCGGCGGTGAAGCCGATGCCGGTGATCATCCCGGCGATGGCACCCTCCTTGGTGACCCTCTTGCTGAATACGCCGAGCACCAGCACTGGGAAGAAGCTTGCTGCGGCGAGGCCGAAGGCGAAGGCGACCACCGCGGCCACGTAGTCCGGTGGATTGACCCCGAAATAACCGGCGACGAGCACCGCACCCCCTGCGGAGATCCGGGCGACGATCAGCTCGCGCCCCTCGGTCATCCGCTGACGGAAGATGGACTTGACGAGGTCGTGGGAGATGGACGAGGAGATCACCAGCAACAGCCCGGCCGCAGTGGAGAGCGCCGCCGCCAGCCCCCCGGCCGCCACCAGGGCCACCACCCAGGCGGGAAGGCGGGCGATCTCCGGGTTCGCGAGGACCATGATGTCGCGGTCGATCGTGAGCTCCCGGGTGGCCGGATCCTCTCCGTACTGGATGCGGCCGTCGCCGTTGCGATCCTGGAAGCGGATGAGTCCGGTTCCCTCCCAGCTGCGGAACCAGTCCGGCACTTCGGCGTAGGGGCGTTCGTGGAGCGTCTGGATCAGGTTCACCCGGGCGAAGGCCGCCACCGCGGGCGCCGTGGTGTACAGCACAGCGATGAACGAGATCGCCCAGAAGGCGCTCCAGCGTGCCAGCCGCGCGCTGCGCACCGTGTAGAAGCGGATGATCACGTGGGGCAGACCTGCGGTGCCCACCATGAGGGCGAGGGTTACCGCCAGCAGATCGATCAGGGTGCGTTTGCCGGCGACGAAGGCGCCGGTGTACTCCGGGAGACCCAGGTCCCGGTGGATCTGGTCGATGGCCTCGAGGAGATGCAGGCCCGCGTGGGGGCCCTCGAGAAGCGTCGAGCCGAAGCCGAGCTGGGGGACGGGGTTGCCCGTCATCTGCAGCGAGATCGTGATGGCCGGGATCAGGTAGGCGACGATCAGCACGCAATACTGGGCGACCTGGGTATAGGTGATGCCGCGCATTCCACCGAGGGTGGCGTAGACGAACACCAGGCCGACGCCGATGAAGACACCGGTGTCGATCTCCACCTCCAGGAAGCGCGAGAAGACCACGCCCACGCCCCGCATCTGCCCGGCGATGTAGGTGAACGAGACGAAGACGGCGCAGACCACGGCCACGATCCGCGCCGTCTGGGAGTAGTAACGGTCCCCCACGAACTCGGGGACCGTGAACTTCCCGTACTTGCGCAGATAGGGTGCCAGCAACAGCGCCAGCAGCACGTAGCCTCCGGTCCACCCCAGCAGGTACATGGCGCCGTCGTACCCCATGAAGGAGACGAGTCCCGCCATGGAGATGAAGGACGCGGCGCTCATCCAGTCCGCGGCGGTGGCCATGCCGTTGGCCAGGGCGGGCACCCCCCGGCCCGCCACGTAGAAGCCCGAGGTGGTGCGCACCCGGCTCCAGATCGCGATGCCGATGTAGAGGCCGAAGGAGGCGGTGACGATCAGAGTGGTCCAGCTCTTTACGTCCATCGAGTGCCGCTACTCTCCGCGCATCCGCTTCTCGAGCCGGTCCATCCAGAGCGCGTAGACCAGGCAGAGCCCGACGAACACCAGGATCCCGCCCTGCTGGGCGAACCAGAACCCCAGCGGAAAGCCGGCCACCCGGAAGGCGTTGAGTCGCTCGACGAAGACGATGCCCGGCAGGAAGGCCGCCACGAACCAGATCGCGAGCAGGGTGGCCAGCACGCGCAGGTTGGCGCGCCAGTACTCCCGGGGCGTCATGGTGTGACGATGTTGAAGCCTTCGTCCGGGGCTTCGAGCAGCGAGAAGAAGGAGAGCAGCGCCACCCGGCTGCCGTCCACGTCGAGCTCGTCCGAGAAGAGGGCCTCGCGCAGCCCCAGCTGTCGTGTCACCAGCCTGAGGAAGAAGTCCTGGGTGAGCTGCACGGTGGCGGATGCCTCGGGATCGGGCTCGGCCTGGCGGTGGTGGAGGACCCCGCTTTTCACGTCCAGCACATAGGACTCGCCGAGATCCGTGAAGACGAAGTTGATCGTGGCCTGCTCTCCGGCGGCTTTCTCGCCATCCAGGCGTGCCGCCATGGACTCGAAGAAGCGTGCCATTGGCACCTGCCGCAGCAGATCCATGGCGGCGGCCAGCGAGACCCCCGAGCCCGAGACGCCGTGGCGTAGCTCCCAAGCGCCGGTGAGATACACGTCTCGCCAGGGGGCGGACTCCGCCTGGTATCCGAGCTGGTCGTAGCAACGCGCCAGCAGCTCGCGTGCCTCGCGGTTCTCGGGTTCGGCGAAGACCAGGTGGTCGAGAAGCATGGACGCCCAGCGGTACTCGCCCTGCTCGAAGGCTCGGGTGGCGGCCTGGAGCACTCCCGCGGCGCCGCCCATCAGCTCGACGTAGCGCGCGCTTGCATCGGCGGGAGGCAGCGGATCGAGGTGAGCGGGGTTCCCGTCGTACCAGCCGAAGTACCACTGATAGACGGCCTTGGCGTTGTGTTTCACCGTTCCGTAGTAGCCCCGGTTCGCGAAGCTCGCTGCCAGGGAGTCCGGAAGCTTCACCGCCTCGGCGATCTCCTGGGGCGTGGCCCCCCCGTTGGCCAGGCGCAGGGTCTGGTCGTGGAGGTACCTGTAGGTGTCGCGCTGCTGCTCCAGGTACTCCACCGCTCGCTCGTGACCCCACGTCGGCCAGTGATGACTCGCGAACACGATCTCCACGTCCGGGAAGAGCCCGATGGCTTCGGTGATGTAGCCGCTCCAGACCAGAGCGTCCCGCACCTTGGCCCCGCGCAGCGTGTAGAGATTGTGGAGGGTGTGGGAGACGATTTCAGCCCCGTCCCAGGCCTTCTGCTCGGGGAGGTAGAAGGTGAGCTCGGCGGGCGCTTCGGAGCCCGGGACGTACTGGAACACGAAGCGGACGCCGTCGATCTCCATCTCCTGGGGCGTGTGGTCCACGAGCTCCGTCGGCGCCAGCAGACCGATGCGTCCGCGCGCCGGCTCCTTGCCGAGGCCCGAGTCCACGTGGCCGCGCTCCCCCCGGGCCAGGGGCATGCCGTACATGAAGCTGGCGCGTCGCGCCATGGCGATCCCCGCCAGCACGTTCTCGCTGGTGGCTTCGTGCAGGAAGCCGGCGGGCGCCACGATGGGCACGCCTTCGCGCGAAGCCTCGTCGGGGAGCACGCCGCCGATGCCGCCGAAGTGGTCGATGTGGCTGTGGGTCAGCACCACCGCGCGGATCGGTCGCTCGCCCAGGTGGCGCCGCGCCAGGTCGAGGGCGGCCCGGGCGGTCTCGGCGGAGGTCAGGGGGTCCACCACGATCCAGCCCGTCTTCCCCTCGATCAGCGTCATGTTGGAGAGGTCGTAGCCGCGCACCTGATGGACGCCCTCGGTGACCTGGAAGAGGCCGTGGATCCCGTTGAGCCG
>JBDLIK010000102.1:0-8844 GCA_039714895.1 Myxococcota bacterium
GCCTGGCAGGAACGGCTGCAGGGCGAGGGTCACGAGCTGATCACCGCCGACCGCAGCCTGCTCGTCACCCCCGGCTATCCGAGCTACGAGCAGATGCACCTGATGCTGCGCCACGGCATCGACCGCGGCTTCTGGAACACGCTCACCATCACCGGGACCCTCGAAGGACGGGGGAGGATGCTCTGCCAGCTGCGCGCCCCCGACTTCTCGCGCCTGGTGGAGCAGGACCTCTCGGATCGGGCGCTCGGACACCTGAATGCGGGGCTGCTGCGCGCCCACGGGCTCGACGAAGGGGGCGACCCGAGCCGCGGCCTTGGCGGCCACGACTCCATGTGGTTCGCAATCCGGGACCTGGTGCTCGGTCGCGATCGCTACCCCGCGCCGGAGGTGCCGCCGCGCATCGGCCGGCCCGACGAGGACCGGCGCCTGGCGCCCGGGCTCCCGAAGGGGCATGAAGAGCTGCTGCTCCTGTTGATGAACGTGCTCCTGGTGGAGGTGCGCGCAGAGCTCCTGTTCGCGTCCACCGAGCGTCTTCTCTGTGACCCGGAGCTTTTCGTCGATCGACGTCCCGCCGCCGAAGAGGCCGCGGAGATGGTGCGCCGCATCCGACAGGACGAGCAGGTACACGTGGAGTACCTGCGCACGGTGCTCTCGGAGCTGCGGGCCTTCCAGCTCCGGGTCGACGGCAGGCTGCGCCACGGGGCCGAGCTGCTCGATCCCATCTGGCGGCTGCTGGTCCACTGGCACACGGTGGAGAATCCGAGGCTGGCCCAGGGACAGCAGCGGAAGCTCGTGCGCGAGCGCATCCTCGCCCACCCGGACGGCGAGGCGATCCTCGTCGAGTTCCTCGCCCTCGACCCACCCGAACCGGCGGCCGTCGCCAGGTGATCCTTCCCCGGCCCAGGCCGGCGTGACTCCCGGCGACGCGGCGCTCCTGGCCGGCGGCGGGCTGCTGGCCGGAGTCGTCAACACCCTGGCGGGCGGGGGCTCCCTGCTGACCGTGCCGCTGCTGGTGCTGGTGGGCCTTCCAGGCACCCTGGCCAACGGCAGCAACCGGGTGGGCGTGCTCCTGCAGAGCGGGGTCGCGGTCTGGCGCTTCCGCGCCGAAGGGGTGCCGGGGCTGCCCGAAGCCGGTCGCCTGCTGATCCCCGTGCTGGCGGGCTCGCTGCTCGGAGCCTTCGCCATCGCCCAGGTCGACGCGGCCACCTTCGAGCGCCTCTTCGGGTTCCTCATGCTCCTGCTGCTATTCCCCACCCTGCGCTCCGCGCGCAGCCGGCCCACCGCCAAGCCCTGGCCTCCCGCCGTCCGCCACGCCGTCTTCTTCGCCATCGGACTCTACGGCGGAGCCCTCCAGGCCGGAGTCGGGCTCGTGCTGGTCGCGGCGCTCTCCCACGCCGGCTTCGACCTGGTTCGAGCCAACAGCATCAAGCTGGTGGTGATCTTGGCGCTCACTGCCGTCGCCGTGCCGGTCTTCGTGCTGAAGGGCCAGGTGGCCTGGGCCCCGGCCGCGGCCCTCGGTGTGGGCTTCGCAGCGGGAGGGGAGCTCGGCGCACGGCTGGCGCTGCGCGGCGGAGAGCGGCTGATCCGCCCTGTCCTCCTCGTGGCCGTGCTCGCCCTGGCGGGGCGTATGCTCGGCCTGTACTGACGCCTCGAGGCGGGCACCCCGCCGGGCCCTCAGGGGGTGCGGGTCACCAGCAGACGGATCTCCGTCATGTCCTCCATCGCGAAGCGCACGCCTTCCCGGCCGAGCCCGCTCTCCTTGACGCCGCCGTAGGGCATGTGATCCACCCGCCACGAGGGGACGTCGCCGATCACCACACCCCCGACCTCCAGCTCGTCCCAGGCGCGCTGCGCGCGGTAGAGATCCCGGGTGAAGACCCCGGCCTGGAGACCGTAGACGCTGTCGTTCACGCGATGGAGCGCCTCGTCGAACTCCCGGAACCGCGACAGCACGGCCACCGGCCCGAAGGCTTCCTGGCTACAGATCTCGCTGGCCGCGGGGACGTCCTCGAGGAGCGTGGCGGCGAGCATCGCCCCCTCCCGGTGCCCCCCACACAGCAACTTGGCGCCGGAATCGAGGGCCGCCCGAATCCATCCCTCCAGCCGCTCGGCCTCGCGCACGGAGATGATGGGCCCGATGAAGGTCTCCTCGTCCTTCGGGTCCCCCATGCGAAGGTCACGCGTCGCCTCTACGAGCTTCTCCCGAAACTCCTCGTAGATCGACTCGTGCACGATCACGCGCTGCACGCTGATGCAGCTCTGTCCCGACTGGTAGAACGCCCCGAAGACGACCCGCTCCACGGAGTCGTCGAGATCCCAGCCCTCGTCCACGATCACCGCCGCGTTGCCCCCGAGCTCGAGCACCACGGCCTTCTTGCCCGCCCGACTCTTCAGATCCCATCCCACCCCCGGAGACCCGGTGAAGCTCAGCAGCTTGAGGCGCTCGTCCTCGGTGAAGAGCGCGGCTCCCTCCCGTCGGCAGGGAAGGATCGAGAAGGCACCTTCGGGCAGAGCCGTCTCCGCCAGCACCTCTCCGATCAGCAGGGCTCCCACGGGCGTGAGGCTCGCGGGCTTGAGGACGAACGGGCAGCCCACCGCAAGCGCCGGCGCGATCTTGTGGGCGGCCAGGTTCAGGGGAAAGTTGAAGGGCGAGATGAACGAGCAGGGGCCAATGGGCACCCGCTTCCACATCCCCCGGTAGCTCCGGGCCCGGGCGGAGATGTCGAGCGGCATCACCTCACCCACCATGCGCACCGACTCCTCGGCCGCGATGCGGAAGGTATCGATCAGCCGACCCACCTCGCCCCGACTATCGCGGATGGGCTTGCCGGCCTCGACGCACAAGGCCAGGGCGAGCTCTTCGGCGCGCTCGTCGAAGCGGCGAACGCAGTGCTGGAGCACGGCCTGGCGTTCGAAGGCAGCGAGCCGGCGCATCGGCTCCGTCGCGCGCACCGCCGCGGCGATGGCCTCATCGATGGCTCTTGTGTCTGCCATCGCCACGCGGGTGGCCACCTCTCCGCTCCATTTGTCCAGGACCTCGAGATTCCGGTTGGGCGCCATCGCGCGATTGGCGAGGTAGTAGGGGTACGACTTCTCGAGCATGGCGACCTCCTACGAGCTTCGATGCGGGGCCCGCAGCGAGATTACCGGCTACGCACGCCCTTGTGCAGCCGCGGGCGATCGCGCACCGTAGGCCCATGGCCCAGGAGGTGCCGCATCCCCTGATCCTGGACGTGGGGGCCGAGGAGTTCGAGCGGGAGGTACTGGAGCGCTCCCGGGAAGTCGGCGTGGTCGTGGACTTCTGGGCGCCCTGGTGTGGTCCCTGCCGGACTCTGGGTCCGCTCCTCGAGCGGCTGGTGGAGGAGCACGCGGGGCATTCCGAAGAGGCACTCGAGGAGCTGCTGGAGGTGGTTCGACGCGATCCCGGCTTCGAGGACGGGGCGGCCCGCAAGCTGATGCTCGACCTGTTCGCGGTGCTCGGCTCCGAGGATCCGCTCACCCAGCGATTCCGTGGGGCGCTGGCGCGTGCCCTCTTCCGCTAGGAGACCGCTGGTGACCCATCCCGACCTGGCCGCGGTACGCGAGTACCTCCTCCAGCTTCAGGATCGCATCTGCGCAGCGCTGGAGGCCGAAGATCCGGGCATCCGGTTCCGGGAGGACCGCGACGAGCGCCCCGGCGGCGCGCTCTCTCGGGCCCGCGTGTTGGAAGAGGGGTCCGTTCTCGAGAAGGCAGCCGTCCACTTCACCCATGCCGTCGGCGATCGCCTTCCCCCGGCGGCCACCGAGCGGAAGCCCCAGCTCGCCGGTGCCGGCTTCCAGGCCGCTTCCCTCTCGCTCATCGTCCACCCCCGCAACCCCTACGCGCCCACCACCCACGCGAACTTCCGTTGCTTCTGCACCGAGCCCCGCTCGAAGTCAGAAGCGGCCGCCTGGTGGTTCGGCGGCGGATTCGATCTCACGCCGTACTACGGCTTCGAGGAAGATGCCATCCACTGGCACCGCATGGCGCGCGAGGCCTGCCAACCCCTGGGAGACTCCGCCTACCCGCGCTTCAAGCAGGCCTGCGACGAATACTTCTTCCTGCCCCATCGCAGCGAAGCGCGCGGCATCGGCGGTCTCTTCTACGATGATCTCGAGGAGGGAGGCTTCGATCGCTGCTTCGGATTCACGCGCAGCGTTGGGGATCACTTCCTCCCGGCCTATGTGCCGCTCCTGGCCCGGCGCAAGGACACGCCCTACGGAGAACGCGAGCGCGACTTCCAGCTCTATCGACGGGGGCGCTACGTGGAGTTCAACCTGGTGTACGACCGGGGCACGCGCTACGGCATGCAGTCGGGCCGTCGAATCGAGTCGGTGTTGGCGTCCTTGCCGCCTGCGGTGCACTGGCGCTACGACTGGCGGCCCGAGCCGGGCTCTCCCGAGGCGCGCCTCACTGAGTATTTCCTGAAGCCCCGCGACTGGCTCGCGCTCTCGAGAGGCTAGGAGCGTGGCCCGAGCCCCCCGTCAGAGCAGGGTCTCGATCTCCTCGGGCGAGAGCCCAGCTTCTGCAAGAACGTCCCGGGCATCCTGGTGCAGGTCCGACGCCGGTCTGGACCCGCCGAGATCCACGCCTTCGATGCGCAGCGGCGGCGCCACCGTCTCGAAACGGCCGGCCTGGGAGTGCTCGAGCTCCTGGAAGTAGCCGAGGGCGCGGGCCTGGGGATCCTGAATCGCCTCGGCCAGGGTGTGGACGGGCGACCAGATGAGATCCGCGGCGTCCAGGCGTGGGATCCACTCCTCCAGGGTGCGCTTCGCAAAGACAGCCTCGAGCTCCAGGACGAGCTCCCTTGCGTGGGCGACGCGTGCGAAGCCATCGGCGAAGCGCTCGTCGGTCGCAAGATCCGGACGCTCGATGGCCTCGCAGAAGCGCAACCAGTAGCGATCCGCGTCGATCATCACGAGCAGCAGCCAGCGCCCGCCCGCCACCGGGTAGCTGTTCCAGAGCGGGTTCAGCGGCCCCCGGCGATCGTGGCGCCGGGCCGGCTCGCGGGTCACCAGCGCGTTGGCGACGTCGTTTCCGAGCACATAGAGACCCGTCTGGAGCAGCGACACGTCCACGTAGCGACCCTCGCCCGTAGCCTCCGCCATCCGCAGCGCCGCCAGGATGCCGCACACCAGGTTCGAGGCCGCGGCATGATCCCCCACCCCCGGGCGCTGGAGGGAGGGCGGCACCCCCTCGTCGTGCATGGCATCCATCATCCCCGTGCGTGCCCAGTAGGCTGCGTAATCGAAGGCCGGGCGATCCTCCTCTTCGCCGCCGAGGCCGTAGCCGCTGATGGCGCCCATCACCAGGCGGGGCGAGCGCGCCAGGAGCGTCTCGTGATCGAGCCCGTAGCGCTTGCGGCGGGCGGGCAGCAGATTCGTGATGAACACATCGGCGCGATCCACCAGGCGCAGGACCGCGTCTCGGCCCTCGGAACGGGTCAGGTCGAGCATGACGGAGCGCTTGCCCCGGTTGTCCATCTGAAAGGGAGGGTTCTCGGGGAAGTCGCTCTCGTAGCCTGCGTAGCGGGGGCGCGTGCGCCGGTAGATCTCACCCTTGGGCGGAAGCTCCACCTTGACGACGTCGGCACCGAGATCGGCGAGGAGCGTGCCCGCCGCCGGAACGGCGACGAAGTGCGCCACTTCCACGACGCGGATCCCTTCGAGGGGCAGCTGCATGACGATCCTCCTGGGGAGCGAGCGTACCACGGCGATGAGAGATGCCCGGATCGCTGGCGCATTCCTGGCTCGTTCCGAAGCCCCGGGCCGCGAGCCGCTCCCCGAGGCCCACCAGCACCGCGCCGTCGCGGCCGGTCCACCACAGGGGTAGTCCACGCTCCTGCAGACGGTCGCGCACTTCGGGATGCGGCGTGGCGAAGCGACCGGTGCAGGACGCGGAAGCCACCACCAGCCGTGGCCGTACCGCGTCGAGGAAGGCGGCGGACGACGAGCTCCGACTGCCGTGGTGGGGGAGCAGCAGCACCTCGGCCGAAAGCTCCGCCGAGCGGGCGAGCGCGGCCTCGGCCGCGGCCTCCACATCCCCCGCCAGCAGGATCCGACTCCCCGTCACCGCCACCCGGACCACCAGCGAGCCGTCGTTGCGCGAGGAGGGACGGCGCCCTCGCGGGGGCCAGAGCGGCTCGATGCGCAGATCGCCGGCGACCTTCACGGGATCCCCCGCCCCTCGCTCACGCACCGGGACCCCACGGGCGCGCGCCACGATCCGGAGGAGCGCGAAGTCTGGATCCTGCCGTCCCCCGGCTGGGAGCCAGAGCTCCGCGACGGGGATGGATTGCAGCACCGCAGGCAGGCCGCCTCGGTGGTCCAGGTCGGCGTGGGTCGCGACGACGAGATCCAGGGCCTCGATTCCCAACGCCGCGAGCGCCGGCACCACCGTGTAGCGGCCCAGGTCGAGGCCGTCGGGCAGGGCCACGCCGGCGTCCACCAGGACTGCCGCCGTTCGGCCCTGCACGACCACGGCATCGCCGTGCCCCACGTCCAGGATCACCAGGCGCGGGGGAGGAGGTTCCAGCGCTCGGGGCGGCGCCGCCACGCAAAGGACCGCCGCGAAGGCCCAGCCCGTGATCCGCCAGCGGGTCGCCCGTGCGCAGAGCGAGACCAGGACGCCGCCCGCGCCGAGGAGCAACCAGCCGGGAGCCGGGTCGACCCGAAGAGCGGGCGTCGGAATCCATGCCACGGCGGCATCGACGGCCCTCAAGCTGAGCTCCCCCAGCAGGACCCCGGCCGCCAGTGGCCAACGGATCCAGGCGCCTTCGCAGGTAGCGAGCAAGGCGCAGAGCAGGGCAGCGGGCAGCAGCAGGACGCCGACCCAGGGCAGCGCCAGCAGGTTCGTGACCAGGCCCAGGGGGGCCACCATCCCCAGGTGCCAGGCCACCAGCGGCGTGGTGACGGCCCCCGCGGTGGCCGTCGTGTGCAGGGTGCGCCGGGCGCGCGTCCACCAGCCGCCTCGGCGTTGGGGCTCCCGCTCCACGGCCCACACCAGCGCCGCGCAGGCCGCGAAGGAAAGCTGCGCTCCCGCCTCGAAGAGGGCGGCGGGCTCGCGCGCCAGCACCAGCAGCGCCGCCAGCCCCAGGGGGTGGAAGCGCCTTCCCGGCCGGCCCCGCGCCACCCCCGCCGCGGTCGCCAGCAGCAGGATCAAAGCCCGGCGCACCGGGATGCCCCACCCCGCCAGCAGTGCCTGGGCCACGGCGCTCGCGACCACCACCAGCAGCGCTGGCTTCCGCACGTCCAGCCGAGCCGCCAGCCGCGGGACGCGCGCGAGCACACCGCGGGAGAGAGCGTGAACCCCGGCCGCCACCAGGGCCAGGTGCAGACCCGACACCGCCAGCAGGTGCGCCAACCCCAATCCGGCGAACGCAGCACGTGCCTCGCGCGATAGCTGCCCCCGCTCGCCCAGCGCCAGGGCCGCGAGCAACGCCCCACCACGCCCCTCCTCCTGGAGTCGCCGCGCCGCACGTGCCCGCAGCCTCCGGATCGGCGCCAGGAGCTGCAGCCCCTCCCGCTCGGGCAGACGCACCGCCAGGACCGGCTCGACCGGGGTGGCCTCCGCCCCGATGCCGGCGCGACGCAGGCGGTCGAGCCGGGGTCGCGTCCCCGGGTTGCGGCGCTCCCTCGGCGACCGCAGCCGTGCCCGCAGCCGCAGGCGTTCGCCGGGCTGCACGCTCTCGAGCTCCGACGCGCGAGCCACCAGCTGCAGCCGCGAGGGAAGCCGGGGCCCGCGCGGGTCCGGGTTGTAGACGCTCGACAGCACGACCCGCACCCGATCCGGCGTGCGGGCCACCGAAGCGACACTTCCCTCGAGCACGGCCCGCAGCACTCCCAGGGGCCGATTCCGGTCTGCCGCCTCGAGCCGCCAGGCGAGCGCTCCGGCTCCCGCCAGGAAGATCGCGGCGCATAGCAGGGGGCGTGGCGGGGACCTGCGTCGCCTCGACATCGCGTCGAGCGCCAGCAGGACGGCTGCGCCCGACAGCAGTGCCCACGCCGGGGGCTCCAGCCAATCGGCGCTCAGCACGCCGAGCGCAAACAGCGCTGTAAGAACGGGGAGCGAGGGCAGAGCGCGCCGCCGGGGACCGGAGACGCGAAGATTCTAGTGGATCTGGTGGCGAACGGCCTTCGACGCCTGGGTGCGCATGCGCGTCACGTAGGCGTCGAGTGTCCGCATGGTCTCCTCGAGCTTGCGCAGCTCTCCCACGAAGCCGTCCATCAGCTGCTGCAGCTCGCCTTCCCGGACGGTGGGCTCCGCTCCCGGACCCGGATTGCGGTACGCCAGCACCACGGCATCGAGGGCCGCCTCGTAGGCCTCGACGGACCCGCTCGCCACCAGGGGCGCCAGCCGGTCGGCGCAGGCTTCGCAGAACTCCGGCGCGATGCCGCGCGCCAGCAGATCGGCCTCGACCCGCCCCCCGCCCGCACGTCGGGGACCGTCCTGAGAATCCCACTTCCGCCTCATGGCTTCTCCCCCAGGCTGTGCCGCCACCTGCCTCATGCAACAGCAAGAACGATGCCAGCCGCCGCCAGCCGCGCCTGGGGGCGAGGTCCCTGAATTCAATCAGAAAACCCTCGGCAGCTCCGAGCGGCGCGTCGCTCTGGATCCGCCTCGGAGGGTGGAGCCGGGTCGAATCTGGGAACTCCTCTACCCCCGGCCGCCTTGCTAACGCCGCCAGCGGTGGGGGACGCGTGCGCGGTCGGCCTCGATCTCGAGCGACTCGATCTGCTCCTCGAGGCGCTCCTCCTGCTCTTCGAGCTCCTCCCGCAGGCGGCTGTGGGCTGGGGTGAGGCCGTCCCGACGCGCGATCACCCGGG
>JBDLIK010000103.1:0-8799 GCA_039714895.1 Myxococcota bacterium
AGAGACTCGAGCGCGCGTCCGGGGCGCTTCGACATTGTGACCGACATCACCTCCGCCGCGTCGGCATCTCCCACCACGGAGCTCCACAGAGCGAAGGCCTGCTCCTGGGAGTCCGGGCCGGGGCTCTCCAGGGCATCCTCGTCGAAGAGGAAGCCCAGGCTCTCGCCGAAGGTGAGGGCTGCATCGATGCCCACCTCGAGGCCGCCCTCGGCCCCGATCTCCTCCTCGAGGGCGTAGAAGATCGCGTGGCCGGCCTGGATGGGCCGAACCGCCAGCGTGATGGAGAGCCGCCCTTCCGCGTCCTCGTGGGCCGCGAGCGCTGCCCGGGCGGGCCCGGTGGGTACCTCCTCGGTGCTCACCACAGGCGTGTTCAGGGAAACCCGCAGCCCCAACAATCGCTCGGGGCGAAGGTCGAGCGTCTCTCGCGGGAGGAACATATCCCGCCTATCGGCCGCGCCGGTCTGCGTCTTGAGGCTCGCCAGGCTGCAGGGTCGCAGCAGAACCCCGCGCGATGCCTCCCGGTTTTCGGGGCCCGGCCCGAAGGCCACGCGACCGGCAGCCCTTTCGCCCAAGCTGCGGAGGGATACAATGCGCGGGCTACGGCAGGAAGGTGCAGGCATTGCCCGCCAAGCCGGTGGAAGAGATCGAGCGCGTGGCCATCCGCTTCGCCGGCGACTCCGGCGACGGCATGCAGCTGACGGGCACCAAGTTCACCGAGTCGACGGCCATCGCCGGAAACGACCTGGCCACCTTGCCCGACTTTCCTGCGGAGATCCGCGCCCCGGCGGGTACCCTGGCCGGCGTCTCGGGCTTCCAGATCCACTTCGCCGCGCTGGACATCCGAACCCCAGCCGACCATCCCGACGTGCTGGTCGCGATGAATCCCGCCGCGCTGCGCGCCAACGTCGAAGACGTGCGCCGGGGCGGCATGGTGATCCTCAACAGCGACGCCTTCGGCGCCCGCAACCTGGAGCGGGCCGGCTACGCCGAGGACCCCCTGCCCAAGCTGCACGACCGCTTCCAGGTGGTGGAGATCCCGCTCACCAATCTCACCCGGGAGGCGCTCAAGGACCTCGACCTCACCCAGCGCCAGGCCGACCGCTGCAAGAACTTCTTCTGTCTCGGCCTCATGTTCTGGCTCTACGGCCGTCCCATGGAGTCCACCGAGCGCTGGCTCGAAGCGCGCTTCGAGGGAACGCTGCGCGAGGCGAATCGGCGGGTGCTCCACGCCGGCCACGCCTTCGGAGAGACCACCGAGCTCTTCCCCGTCTCCTACGTGGTGCCCCGGGCCAAGATCGAGCCCGGCCGCTACCGCAACATCACCGGCAACACCGCGCTGGCCTGGGGCATCGTCGCGGCCAGCGTCCAGATGGAGCGCCCGGCCTTCCTCGGCGCCTATCCCATCACCCCCGCCAGCGACGTCCTCCACGAGCTCGCCCGGCACCGGAACTTCGGCGTCAAGACCTTCCAGGCCGAGGACGAGATCGCCGCGATCTCAGCGGCGGTGGGCGCCTCCTTCGCCGGGATGTTGGGCGTGTGCACCACCAGCGGGCCCGGCTTCCTCCTCAAGCAGGAGGCCCTCAACCTGGCCGTGGTCGCCGAGCTTCCCCTGGTGGTGGTGGACATCCAACGCGCGGGCCCCTCCACGGGACTGCCCACCAAGAACGAGCAGGCGGACCTGCTGGCCGCCCTCTACGGGCGCAGCTCGGACAGTCCGGTGCCGGTGCTGGCGCCGGCCACACCCGGGGACTGCTTCACCACCATGCTCGAGGCCTTCCGGATCGCGGTGCGCTTCATGACGCCCGTGGTGGTGCTCTCGGATTCGTTCCTGGCCAACAGCGCCGAGCCCTGGCGCATCCCCGGGGTCGAGACCCTTCCCCGGGCGCCGGTGGAGCTCTCGACCGACCCGGAGGCGTTCGCGCCCTACCGGCGCGATCCCGACACCCTCGCCCGGCCCTGGGCGGTGCCCGGCACCCCGGGCCTCGAGCACCGCATCGGCGGGCTCGAGAAGGAGGACGGCTCGGGCAACGTCTCCTACACCCCGGAGAATCACGAGCGCATGACCCACCTCCGCCACGAGAAGGTGGCCCGGGTGGCCCAGGAGATCCCCGCCGCAGAGGCGACGGGCTCGGATCGGGGCAACCTGCTGGTGGTGGGTTGGGGAGGCACCCAGGGAGCGATCCTCTCTGCGGTGGAGACGGCACGCGAAGACGGCCGGGACGTCTCGAGCCTGCACCTCCGCCACCTGAACCCCTTTCCCCCGAACCTCGGAGAGCTGCTGGGGCGCTTCGAGCGCGTGCTCGTCCCGGAACTCAACATGGGTCAGCTCGCCCGGGTGCTGCGGGCCGAGTTCCTCGTGCCCGCCGAGAGCCTGTGCAAGGTGCAGGGCCAGCCGTTCCGGGTGGAGGAGATCCGGGCCCGCATCGACGAGATGCTCGGGGGAGACGCTTGACCATGGCCGAGCCCGCCACCCCTCTCAACCGCAAGGACTTCGTCTCGGACCAGGAGGTGCGTTGGTGCCCCGGCTGCGGGGACTACTCGATCCTGGCCAACCTGCAGCGGGTGATGCCGGACTTCGGGATCCCCCGGGAGCGCTTCGTCTTCGTCTCCGGGATCGGATGCTCGAGCCGCTTCCCCTACTATATGAACACCTACGGCTTTCACACCATCCACGGCCGGGCTCCCTCCTTCGCGACGGGCATCAAGGTGAGTCGGCCGGAGCTCTCGGTCTGGGTGGTGACGGGGGACGGCGACGGGCTCTCCATCGGCGGCAACCATCTCCTGCATACCATCCGCCGCAACCTGGATCTCAACATCCTGCTCTTCAACAACCGGGTCTATGGACTCACCAAGGGCCAGTACTCGCCGACCTCGCTGGTCGGGATGCGCACCAAGTCGACGCCCCAGGGCTCCATCGATCACCCCATCGACCCCATCTCCTTCGCCCTCGGCGCTGGCGCCACCTTCGTCGCCCGCACCGTGGACGTGGACGCGCCCCACCTGCAGCAGGTGCTGCGCCGAGCCCAGAGCCATCACGGCACGGCCTTCGTCGAGATCCTCCAGAACTGCCCCGTCTACAACGACGACGAGTGGGTGGAGGTGGAGGATCGCAAGACGCGGGTGGAGGCCGCCCTCGCCATCGAGGATGGGCAGCCGTTGGTCTTCGGCGGGAAGGGCAGACGCCGGGGGATCCGCATCCACCAGGGCGTGCCCTCGATCGTGCAGGTTCCGGACGACGCGGATCCCGTCTCGCTGGGAATCGCCGTGCACGACGAGAGCCACGAGAGCCCGGCCTACGCCTTCAGCCTCGCCTCCCTGGCCCGGCCGGCCTTCCCGATCCCCATCGGGGTGTTCCGCGCCGTGAAGAAGGCCACCTACGAGGACCTGATCGAGGACCAGGTCCGGGCGGCCACCACCGCCCGGGGACCCGGGGACCTCGCCCGCCTGCTCGATTCCGGAGAGACCTGGACCGTCGAAGTCTAGCGGGTCCCGCCGGGGCACTCCTTCCGGGTGATCGGCGGGCGGAGCCCGCCTGCCCGGACGGCACGCCGAAGGCGTGCCTCGCCCGGCTGCCCGCCACTTCGCTCGCCTGTCGGCGCTTGCAGTTCTCACTTCGTCTCGGGTAGGCCCGCGGCCTGCTCGTCCTCCGGGTGACGAAGCGCGGCAGCGGGTGACACAGCGCGGCGTCTCCGGCGCACCACGGCACCTGGCTTCGCAAGAACCTGCGGACGGGGCACGTGAGCGACGCGATTCTGGAATAGGGCTCACACTTCTCCCCTGCGGGCCGGCCCTCCCGAAGCGGCAGTCCCTCGGCACCTCCTACCCCCAACGAACTGCGCGAGCGCCGGACGGGGTCCCGACCGCCTCGGCTGGCACGCCGCTTGCTCTAGCACCGGAGCGCCCCGGGAAGGGCGGCTCGTCTACGGGAAGGGGATGGCCCCCGACCGAACCAGCAAGAAAGGGAGAAGAAGAATGCTTCTGAGCACGATCAAGCGCTTTGCGCGCGAGGATGACGGCATGGAGATGGTCGAGTGGGCCATCGTGGGCGTCGTCTTCGCCCTCGCGTCGGCCCTCATCTGGTCCGGCCTTCGCGATTCCATCAACACGGCTCTGACGGACATCGGCGACTGCGTCGAGGATTCGGCCGCCTGCCCCGCCGCTGGCGGCGGAAGCTAAGAGAGCCTGGGGAGCCTGCGCAGATGAGCGAATCGGTCCACAGCATCCCCCTCGCGACGCCGCGAGGGCTGCGTGTGCCCGGCGCTTCGCATGCGATCGCCGTGCTCGTGGGTGCAGGCCTGCTCTTTACGGCTCGGGAAGCGCCGCTGCCCGCCCTGGGCGGTGCAGCGGCCTTCCTCCTCCTCGCCGTGGAGCAGGACGTGCGTCGGATGCGCATCCCCAACTGGCTCACCGCGCCTGCGTTGCTCTGCGCCCTGGCGTGGGGCGGCTTTTCGCAGGGGGCCGTCGGCTTCGGCTCTGCGCTGCTGGGAGCGGCGGCGGGCTTCGCCATCCTGTTCGTTCCGTTCTTCTTCCGCTGGCTCGGCGCCGGCGACGTGAAGGCGGTGATGGTGCTCGGTGCCCTCTTTGGCGTCGAGCTGCTGCTGCCGGTGCTGTGGTGGATGGTCGTGGTCGGCGGTGTGCTGGCCCTGGCCGTTCTCGCTGGGCGCGGCGGCTTCATGGACCTTCTGTTGCGCTGGAGAGACAGCGCGAGGGTCACCTTCGCCACCCGAAGGTGGACCTACTTTGGACCGCAAGCAGGCACCGTGGCCGCAGGGGGCATCCCCTTCGCGGTGGCCATGGGGCTCGGTGCGGCCGCCTTTCAGCTCTGGGGGACTCCATGGGTCTGATGCTGAGAACCACGCGAAGGCTCATGGCCAGGAGCCAGCGCCGAGCCGAGAGCGGAATGGCGACGGTCGAGTTCGTCATCATCCTGCCGGTCCTGCTGCTCGTGCTCTTCGCGATCGTCGAGTTCGGAATCCTCTTCGGCCGCTGGCAGACCCTCAGCAACGCCGCCCGAGAGGGCGCGCGCACGGCGATCGTCTTCCGCACGAACTGTGACGTCGCCACGGTGGAGACCGAGGTCCGCACCGTGGTCAAGAACTACGCCTCCGCCCTGGGCATCGTCCTCCAGGACACGGACATTGCCGTCACTGGAGCGTGCGGGCTCACCGGCACGCAGAGCGACGTGCAGGTCGACTGGCCCTACGCCTTCCGTGTGGTCCCCGGGTTCTCAGGCGTGAACCCCACGATCAATCTCGTTGGCAAATCGGTGATGCGCAACGAGGGAACCAGCTGATCCCGGCCGCTCTGGCGGCCATGAAACGAGGGAAGCCATGCAAAATCAGCGCGCGATTCTCTTTCTTGCACTCGCAGTCCTGATGGGACTGGGGGCCGTCTTCGCGGCCCGGCATTGGCTGGAGAGCCAGGCGCCGGTGGCCGAGGCCGATACGGGCGTGACCCAGGTCGTGGTGGCCCGGGTCGACGTGCCGATCGGGTCGGGGCTCAACGCCCGCCAGCTCGACACCGTGTCCTGGCCCCGGGCCTACGTGCCCAAGGGGTCGTTCTCCAAGACGGCGCCCCTCGAGAACCGCGTGGTGCGCCGGCCGCTGGCGGCGGGAGAGCCCATCCTGGCGCCCTTCCTGCTGCCCGAAGGGGCTCTGGCGGGGCTCGGCTCGGTGCTGCCCCAGAAGATGCGGGCGGTCTCGGTGAAGGTCGACCCGGTGATCGGCGTGGCGGGCTTCGTCACCCCGGGCTCCCGGGTGGACGTGCTGGTGACCCTGCGCCGCATCGACCAGCCCAAGTCCCTTCCCTACTCGAAGGTCGTGCTCCAGGACGTGCCCGTCCTGGCCATCGACCAGCGGGTCGAGGAAGCCGAGAACGGTGAGCCGGAGCTGGTCTCGGTGGTGACCGTCGAGGTCAGCAGCGAGCAGGCAGAGAAGCTCATCTACAGCGCCCACGAGGGTCGGCTGCAGCTCGCGCTGCGCAACCCGGGCGACCACGAGGTCGTGAGCACGGGCGCCATCAGCGTCGCCCACCTCCTCGGCTCTCCGAAGAAGGTGGCACGCAAGGGCAAGAAGCCCGGCGTAGGCGTGCAGGTGATTCGCGGCTCCGCCGTGAGTGTTCAAGCGTTCTGATCGATCTGACGAACCAACCGAACTGGGAAAGGGTCGAGAGCCATGAGACTCAGAAGCAATGCGAGCGGGGCGCAGCAGGGCCCCCGGCGACGACGCCGAGCGATTCTGCTGACCCTGCTGGGCGTTCTGGCCCTGGCTGCGCCCGGCTGGAGCATCGAGCAGCTCGAGCCGTCGGCCGGCAAGGCAACCATTCACCTGCAGGACCCCGGCAACCACGAGGACGTTCTGCGTGAGCTCCGCCTCGAGCGCGGCAAGTCTGCCTTCATGCGCACCGACTACCAGGTGAAGCGCGTGTCCGTGGGCGACCCCGCGGTGGTGGACGTGCTGGTGCTCTCCCCGCGTGAGCTGCAGCTGGTGGGCAAGACCATCGGAACCACCAACGTGCTGCTCTGGGATTCGAAGGGCGTGCCCAAGGCCGCCATCGACGTCAATGTGGGCACCCCCCACTCGCATCTGGAGAGCGAGCTGCGCCGGGTGCTCGACAACGAGGCCATCACGGTGGACAGCGCGGGGAGCTCCGTGGTCCTGAAGGGTGCGGTGGGAAACTCCCTGGACGTCGAGCACGCCCTGATGGTCGCCCGCGCCTTCATGCCGGAAGGCAAGAAGGACGCGAACATCATCAACCTCCTCGAGGTGGGTGGCAACCAGCAGGTGATGATCCAGGTGGTCATCGCAGAGATGTCGCGCACCCTGCGCCGGCGGCTGAGCAGCAACTTCTTCCTGAATACCGACGGCGGAGACATCCAGATCGCTGGCCTGCTGAGCGGCCTGGCCGCCGTGGACCCCTCGGGCCTCGCGAGTATTGGTAGCCAGGTCAACCTGATCGGTCGCTTCTTCAGCGGCAGCAACAGCAGCTATCAGTTCTTCTTCGACGTGCTCCAGGAGAAGGGTCTGGGCAAGATCCTGGCCGAGCCGACCCTGGTGGCCCGCACCGGCGAGCCGGCCCACTTCCTGGTGGGCGGGGAGGTTCCGATTCCGGTCTCCCAGGGTGGCGCCTTCGGCTCCATCACGGTGGAGTTCAAGGAGTTCGGGGTGGGCGTCTCCTTCACCCCCACGGTGCTGGAGCCCGAGCGCATCCACCTGCAGATGACCACCGAGGTGAGCGAGCCCGACTTCACCCTGGCGACGACGATCGGCGAGATCAGCACACCCGGATTCACCACACGCCGCGCCTCCACGGGCGTGGAGCTCGGTGACGGGCAGAGCTTCGCCATCGCGGGCCTGCTGCGGGAGGACATCTCCACCCTGGTGAGCCAATACCCGGTGCTCGGCGACATCCCGGTGCTCGGGACGCTCTTCAAGAGCGAGCAGTTCCAGAAGGACGAGAGCGAGCTCGTGATGATCGTGACGCCGCGCCTCGTCAAGCCCCTGGGCCCGGGTTCGCACCCGCTGCCCGGGGACCACTACGTGGAGCCGGACGACTTCGAGTTCTACCTGCTGGGCCGCCTCGAGGGCCGGGCGGACGAGGACTCGGCCAACGATGAAACCGCAAGGAGCGGTGGACTGATCGGCGAGGCGGGACATCGCGTGGCGACCCGCACGCCCGGGAGCGAAGAGTAATGCGACGGATGCGGATCACGATGGTTGGAGCGGCTCTGGTGGCCTTTCTCTCGGCCGGCTGCGCCCAGGACTCGGCGGTGGCCGATCATTGGGGCGAGGCCCAGCGCCAGAACGTGGCGAAAACGATCGCCCACCCCGAGGCCGACAAGCTGCCCGCCCAGGCGGGCATCGATGGGGTCACTGGGGAGCAGACGATGGAGAACTTCAGACGCTCCCAGGCCCAGCGCCAGCAGCGCACGGCGCCCGGGTCGATCATCAACATCGGCACTGGAAACTGAGGCCCCCGATGAAGTCCCTCGGACGGGGTCGGATGCGGCGCAAGAACACCCGGAGCCGGCGAGGCACCGCCACCGTGACGGTGGTGGTGGCCCTCGTCGCGCTGATCGGTGCGGGCGCACTGTCCATCGATGCGGGCATGATCTGGGCCTCCCGGACCCAGCTGCAGAACGCCGCGGATGGCGCGGCGCTCGCGGCCGCCCTCAACATGATCGACAAGACCGGTCCGACGGTCACGATCCCGGCGGCGGAGACCGCCGCGCTCGACAATGCCTCCCAGAACTTCGCGGGACCGGCGGCCTCGGTGGACGTCGATCCGGCCGAGATCACCTTCGGAGACTGGGACCTCGACACGAGGACCCTCGACACCACGGTGAACCTCTCGGTCCCCGAGAACGTGACCGGGGTGGAGGTGGTGACGCACCTGAACGACGTGGAGAACCGGCCGGTGCCGGCGTTCCTCTCCCGGGTGCTCGGCAAGGACAGCTTCGCGGTGACCGCCCGGGCCACCGCCTACCTGGGCTTCGCGGGGAGCTTCGGCCCCGGGGTGATCGACCTGCCCATCGGCATCGACTGCTGCGAGATCAGCAGCGGAGCGCCGGATTGCGAAGACTACTGCGACACCATCACCAACAACCCCCCGAACTTCGGCGACTACGCCGAGGACTACAACGGGAACGCCAACCCCTGCTACCTCGAGGACGGCGTCACCCCGGCGACCTGTCTGGACTTCTACTCGACGGGCAACCAGATCGCCTGCTGGACGCAGTTCGACGGGGACAGCGCCTCGATCAACACGTCGGACCTGACCGGCATCATCCACGACGGCAAC
>JBDLIK010000104.1:0-8796 GCA_039714895.1 Myxococcota bacterium
GGGCATCGGCTTCACCGTCGCGCTCTTCGTCACGAACCTGGCCTTCCCCGGGTTCCCGGAGTTCACCGACGGCTCCAAGATCGGGATCCTGCTCGGCTCCTCGATCGCGACGGTGCTCGGCATGTCGGTCCTGGCGCGCACCCTGCCCCGAAGCGAGACCGCCAGACCAACCGCTTCCGATTGATCCGAATTGTCTGGGTATTGTTTCTCGATAAAATCGAGAGAATTCGGATATTGTACGGTAAATGATTCCCATTGACCGCCTATTGTCCGGTCAGGTATCGTTCGCGCTTGATGCAGATCTCGCTGGATCGCCGCAATGCCGGGAGCCCCCCGGTGTACCGCCAGATCGCGGCCCAGATCCGGGCGCGCATCGAGGCGGGAGAGCTCGACGCCGGCGACCGCCTGCCTGCCATCCGGGATCTGGCACGGACGCTCGGCGTCAACCGGGACACCGTGGCGCTCGCCTACGACGCACTGGCAACGGAAGGCTCGCTCGAGTCGACCGTGGGGCGCGGCACCTTCGTTCGAGAGCCCACGCGTCCGGGTCCGCCGCTCGAGCCCCCCGAGCTGCGCCTCTCCCCACTGGTCGACGGACTGCTCGAGTTCGAGCGGGCGAGACCCCACTACGGAGGGGCGGCCGACGCCATCGGTTTCCACTCCCTGGTTCCGGAGCCTTCGCTCTATCCGGTGGCTGCTTTTCGGCGCAGCGTGAACCGCGTGCTCGCCGAGGGCGGCGGGGAGCTCCTGCTCTACGGAGATCGCCAGGGTCACCCGGGATTGCGCGAGGTGCTGGCGGAGCGCTTCGCCCAGCAGGGGATGCGCGTCACCGCTCAGGATCTCACGCTCTGCCAGGGTGCCAGTCAGGGCATCGCCCTGGCCCTGCGGCTGTTCACCCGCCCGGGGGATGCGGTGGCCGTGGAGGAGCCCACCTACACCAACGTGTTGGCGGCGCTGCGCAGCCTGGGCCTGGTTCCCGTCCCGGTCCCCATGGAGGAGCGGGGACCCGATCTCGAGATCCTCGAGCGGGTGCTGGCCCGGCCGGAGGTGAAGCTTCTCTACACGATCCCCACCTTCCACAACCCCCTGGGCACGACGACCCCGCGCGCGCATCGCCGGGAGCTCCTCGCCGTCGCCGCGCGGGCCGGAACTCCCGTGGTGGAGGATGCCTACGAGATGGACCTGCGCTTCGAGGGAGCGGAGGTCGCTCCCCTCGCCGCCCTCGACGGGCAGGGCCTCGTCGTCCACCTCTATTCGCTCTCCAAGTCGCTCTTCCCCGGCGCCCGGGTGGGCGCGATCACAGCCCGCGGCCGCGCGGTGGAGGGACTGCGAGCCCTGCGCCAGGCGACGGACCTGGGAGGCTCGCCGCTCTTGCAGGCAGCCGTGGCGGAGCTCGTGGCGAGTGGGGGCTACGACCGGCATCTCCTGCAGCTGCGCCGCACGCTGAAGCGGCGCATCCGGACCCTCCTCGAGGCGCTCGAGAGCGAAATGCCGGGGGAGGTACGGTTCACCCGGCCCCAGGGTGGCTACCAGGTGTGGGTCGAGCTCCCCGGATCGGTGGACACGAGGGAGCTGCTGGCGGACGCCATGCGCGCCGGCGTACTCTTCGCGCCGGGCGCCGCGTTTGCGCACGACGGTCGCCGTTCGAGCGGGTTGCGCCTCACCGTTGCCCAGACCGACGAGGAGACGATCCGCCGCGGGGTGGGGATCCTGGCGAAGGTGGTGCAGACGAGTCTGCGCTCGGGGGTTCGCGGGTCGAGCGTCCAGCTCTAGACAGGCCGACGTGCGGGCTGTGCCCGGCGCCGGCAGAGGAGGATCGAGTCATGCAAGAAACGGGGGAAGGCCAGGAGAGGACCGGCGCCGAGGTCTTCGAGATCAAGGTGGGCCTTGCCGAGATGCTCAAGGGGGGGGTGATCATGGATGTGACCACTCCGGAGCAGGCGAAGATCGCCGAGGAGGCCGGAGCCTGCGCGGTGATGGCCCTCGAGCGCGTGCCTGCGGACATCCGTCGGGACGGCGGCGTGGCGAGAATGGCTTCGACGGAGGTCATCGAGGCGATCCAGAAGTCGGTCTCGATTCCCGTGATGGCCAAGGTCCGCATCGGTCACTTCATGGAGGCGCGTGTTCTCGAGTCGCTGGGAGTGGACTTCATCGACGAAAGCGAGGTGCTCACGCCGGCGGACGAGGAGCATCACATCGACAAGCAAGGCTTCCGCTCTCCCTTCGTCTGCGGCTGTCGAAACCTGGGAGAGGCCCTGCGGCGCGTCTCCGAGGGCGCGGCCATGATCCGCACCAAGGGGGAGGCGGGCAGCGGCAACATCGTCGAGGCCGTGCGCCACCTGCGGCAGGTGATGGGAGAGATGCGCGCCGTGCAGGCACTCTCCGCCGACGAGCTCGCGACGCGTGCCAAGGAGCTCGGCGCACCGCTGGAGTGGCTGCGCAAGGTGCACGAGACGGGCCGGATGCCGGTGCCGAACTTTGCGGCCGGAGGCGTGGCGACGCCCCCCGACGCCGCACTGTGCATGGCGCTCGGCGCCGAGGCGGTGTTCGTGGGCTCGGGGATCTTCAAGAGCGAGGACCCCGCCGCGCGGGCCCGGGCCGTGGTACGAGCCACCACCCACTGGGACGACCCCGCCGAGCTCGCCGGCGCTTGCCGGGGCCTTGGGAAGGCGATGGAAGGGATCGAGATGGAGACCCTGGCCGAATCCGAGCGGCTTGCGAACCGAGGCTGGTAGCGGGCATGAGAGCTCGGCGATGAGGGTGGGGATCCTGGCGCTCCAGGGAGACGTCGAGGCGCATGCGCGGGTGCTTCGTGGCCTCGGCGCCGAGGCGGCCACGGTCCGTCGGGAGAAGGAGCTCGACGGCCTGTCGGCGCTGATCCTCCCGGGCGGGGAGAGCACGACGATCTCCAAGGGCATCGAGCGAACGGGTCTGCTCGAGCCGCTGCGGGGCTTCGTGGCCAGCGGCCGGCCGGTGCTCGGCACCTGCGCCGGAGCGATCCTGCTGGCGCGGGAGGTCGAGAACCACCCGGTGCCCACCCTGGGAGCCCTCGACGTCGTGGCCACCCGCAACGCCTATGGGACGCAGGTGGACTCGTTCGCGGCCTCCCTCGAGGCACCGGCGCTGCCGGTCCTCCAGGGCTTCCGCTGCGTGTTCATCCGCGCGCCCCGGCTGCGTCGGCCCGGCGAGGAGCTCGAGGTGCTCGGCCGCCAGGGGGGCTGGCCCGTGCTGGTCCGTCAGGGCCCGGTCTTCGCCGCCACCTTCCACCCGGAGCTCAGCGACGACCCGCGCATCCACGAG
Organism: Myxococcota bacterium; assembly: GCA_039714895.1. Lineage (GTDB taxonomy): Bacteria > Myxococcota_A > UBA9160 > UBA9160 > DASRUS01 > JBDLIK01. Next base: position 3,301 of record JBDLIK010000104.1, read on the forward strand.
CTCGTGTTGAGCGCCGCCTAGTTGTGGGTCCGGTTCCGGGCTAAGCCCGGAACCACCACAGACTTCGCTCGGCTTCGCCTCGCTGCGCGCGCCTGTCGGCGCTTGCAGGTGGGTCCGCCTGCGGGCGAAGTGCGCAGGCCTAGGAGGAGTCGGCGGCGTCCGTGGGGGTTGCGGCGCGCAGGTCCTCGAGGGCCTTCTCGGCCTCCACGAGCTCGGCATCGAGGGCGAGGGCCTCGCCGAAGGCCTGCTCGGCCTCTTCGACCCGCCCGAGGCCCTGGAGTGCCAATCCGAAATGGTAGTGGACCAGCGGATCTCCCGGCTTGGGAGCGGTCTGCAGCGCGAAGCGGAACTGCTCGAGCGCGGGTCCGTGCAGCCCCTGACGCAGGTAGACGTAGCCGAGGGTATGTGCGGCCTCCGGCCGCCCACCCAGGGCGCGCGCGGCCTCCTCGGCCAGGGCCTGGGCTCGAGCCAGCTCGACCCCCTGTTCGGCAAGTGTGTAGGCGAGGTCGTTCTTGGCTGCCGGGAGGTCCGGCTGGTCCGCCAGCTCCTCGAGGATTTCCAGCCCACGCTCGTGATCTCCGCTCGCCTGGTGAAGCCGGGCCAGCAGGTAGCGGGCCGTGGGTCCCAGAGCGCCCACCGTGTCGGCTTCCTCGAACGACTCGATCGCCTTCTCCTGCCCCGAAGAAGCGAACAGTGCCATCAGTAGATTGATGGCGCCCGGAAGCTGGGGATCCGCCTCGAACGCCTGGAGGGCGTCGCGCTGGGCCTGCTCGAGGTTGCCGGTCACCGCCAGCGCCCGCGAGCGCTCCATCAGCAGCGCTGGCGTGAGGACCCCGGCAGCCATCGCCTGCCGGATCTGTTCGCGGGCTCGCCCCGGGTTCCCCTGGGCGAGGTGGAGCCGGGCGGCCCAGAGAAGCAGGCCGGGATGCTTCGGTCGCGCCTGCAGGGCCTCCGCGAGCAGCAGCCCCACAGCCTGGGGGTTCTCGACGAACTCGCGCTCGGCGACCTCCATGACGGCGGCCGGTTTCGGCGGGTCCCCCAGCAAGGGCTGCAGCGTGCGCCGCGCGCTTCGGCTCCGGCCGAGTCCATACAGAGCGCGTGCGTGAAGGACGAGGTCTCGCGTGGCCATCTCAGCGCCCTCTCTCTCGAGGATGCGGAAGCTGCGCAGAGCACCCTCGTAGTCGTGGGCCGCGACCTGCACGTGCGCCTGAAGCCTGAGGGTTCGCTCGGGAAGGCTCGCCCCCAGAGCTCGGGCCAGCTCGAGGGCTGCTCCGGTCGCCTCCAGCGCCTCGGGGAGGTTTCCCAGCCGGAACTCCGCCTGGGCCAGCAGCTGCCAGGCTCCCGGATCCTGCTCCCGGCTGACCAGGACGCGCAGGATCTTCGCGGCTTCCTCCAAGCGTCCCTCGTCGAACGCGAGCCTCGACTCGGCGAGATCGGCGTGGAAGGTGCCCGGGTACTCGTCCCGCAGCCGCTCGACCACCGCGGCCGCCTCCACGGTCTTGCGCCGATCGAGGAGCCTGGAGGCAAGCGTGCTGAGGAGCAGCGGCGGGTCCACTCCCTCGTTCGCCTTGGCCTCCAGGTGGGCGAATCCCTCGTCCTCGCGCTCGTTCTCGATCAGGTAGACGGCGTAGCGGACGTTGGCGGGAACGCTGTCGGGCAGGGCTTCCAGCATCCGGTCCAGCACGGCGTCCGCAGAGCCGCCTCCGACCCTCTCCAGCTCCGCGAGCAGGAACCAGTAGTTGAGGCCGGTGGGCTCGATCTCGACCAGGGCGGAAAGCACCTCGACCCGGAACTCCCGGTCGCGGGCGCGCGCTCCGAAGACGAGCGCCGCTCGAAGGCTCTGCCGGAGCGCCCCGGACGCGGTGCCCTTCGACGCTTCGGAGATGGCATCGCGATAGGCCTGCTTGGCCTCCTCGAGGTGTCCGGGCCAGGCCGCGAACACCTCGGCGCGATTCTGCAGGCCGATGACCCGTAGCCCCTCCGGGCTCAGGTCGTGGGCGCGTTGGAACGCCGCCAGGCTGGCCTCGTAGAGCGCGTCGTCCACGCTCTCCTCGGCGAGCTGGGCGGTCCGAATCCTCGCCTGATGGATCTTTCCCACCTGCTGATGGGCGACGGGATCGTCGGGCGCGAACTCCACCGCGGTGAGCGCGGCCCGGAGCGCCGCATCGACGTCTCCCCGCAGGACGGCGGCTTTCGAGCGGACGATCATCGCCGCCGCGTTCGCGGGCTCGGCGGCGAGCACGGCATCGAGGAGCTGGTCGGCCGCGTCCGGATCCTCCAGGAACAGGATGCCCGCCTCTTCGACTGCGGCGTCGTTGCGCGAGGGATCCAGCCGGCGAGCCTCCCGGAAGAAGAACAGTGCGCCGGCGGCGTCCCCGGACCCGAGCAGCACCCGGGCAATCTGCAGGTTGATTTCCGCGTTCTGGGGATCGATGCGCAGAGCGCTCCGCAGCTCGAGCAGCGCCTCGTCGATCTTGCCCTCGGCCAGGTAGGCCTCGGCCTCCGCGAGGTGGCCATCCCTCCGCTCGGGATCCGTCGAACAGGCTCCACAAGCGAGCGCGACAGCCAGGAGGAGTCCCAGGGCCCGCCGGCCCCGCAGCGCGGGCATCACGGCGAGCGGCCTTCCAGACGGGCCACCTCGGCGCGCGCCGCCTCCGCCTCCGGGAAGGGTCCGGCACCGAGGGCCTCGCGCAGGGCGTCCACCGCTTCGTCGGAGCGCCCGAGCTCCTCGAGCGCCAGCCCATAGCGGTAGCGGATCGAGGCCGCCCTGGGATCGAGCTCGAGGGCCTTCTCGAGGCTCTCGGTCGCTCCGATGGCGTCGCCCCGCTTGAGCTGCACCCAGCCCAGGGTGTCGAAGGTGTGGGCCGACGGCTGTAGGCGTGTCGCGCGCCCCGCGAGCACCAGCGCCTCGTCGAGGTCGCTCCCCTCTCGGGCCAGCTGCCAGGCGAGATCGTTGGCCGCGCCTGCGTGGCCGGGATGCTCGGCGAGCAGCGTCCGCAATTGCTGTGCGGCCTCGTCGCTTCGGCCTTGGCTCGCGAGCAGCTGGGCGAGGAGGAAGCCCGCATCGCGGTCGCTGGCGTCCGCAGCGACGGCTGCTTCGGCCAGAGCCACCGCCTCGTCCACGCGCCCTTCGTCCGCCGCCAGGCGCGCGAGAGCGACCAGCGCCGGGGCGTATTCGGGATCGAGCTCCCGCGCCCGTTCGAACTGCACGCGCGCCTCGGCGGGCCGGTCCAGGGCGTAGAGGAGGCGCCCGTGGAGGTCGAGGTAGGAGGCGGCGTCGGGGTGGGCCGCCAGCGCTGCCTCCGATCGGGCCAGCGCCTCCTCGCCCCGGCCGAGGATCACGAGGTCCTCCACGTAGGTCCGCAGGACGTGTTCGTAGCTCGGATCGTCGAAATCTGGATCGGCCGCCACGACCAGCTCGACCGCCGCCTCGCGGCCCTGGGCGGACCGCTCCACCGCTGCCCGTTCCAGCAGTACGGTGGCCTCGTTGCCCGGAATCGCCGAGAGATCCTTGAGGATCGTCCGCGCGGTCTCGTACTCCCCGAGGGCAGTCGCGGCCCGGACGCCGACGACGTGGGGCTCGGGCCCGGTGAAGGGACGACTCTTGGCATGGGCCCGGGCGTACTCGCCCGCCAGGCTGTAGTTCCCGTCGGCCATCTCCAGCAAGGCGGCCCGCAGGGCTGCGTCCGTCGCCTTGGCATTCGCACGATGAGCCTCGCGGTACTGCGCGATGGCCTTGTCGCGCATCCCGAGCTCCTCCGCGAGCGTGCCTGCCAGGAAACGGGCGTAGGCGTTGTTGGGCCAGCGGGTGAGCGCCGCCTCCAGCGCGTCGAGCGCGCCTCGGCGATCCCCTCGGGCCGCCAGCAGTCGTCCCCGGATCAGGTTCCGATAGATCTCGTCGAGCCCCGCCGCGATCTCCTCGGCGGCTTCGAGCTGCTCCAGGTCGATCAGCAGGTCCGCCTTGCGAAACAGCAGATCCGGAGGAGGGTCCGGCGCCTGGGCGAGGCTGCGGTCCAGCGCCTCCAGGGCCTTCTCGCCCTGGGACTGGTTCTGGTAGAACATCGCCAGGCGATTCCAGGTCTGGACGTCGTCGAAGAGCTCGGCCGCCTCCACCAGCGCGGCTTCCGCCTCCTCGGACCGTCCCTGGTTCGACAGCAGCGTGGCGAGCTGGATGCGCAGATCGTTGCGGTCGGGCTCTTCGGCCACCGCTCGTTGCCAGAGCTCGATGGATTTCTCCTGCTGGCCCGTCTCGTTGTAGTGGCGACTGGCGGTGTGGAGCGCGAGGACTTCGCCGGGGTAGCTCTCCAGACAGCGCACCAGGGTGGGCTCGAGCTTGTCCGACTTGGTCTCGTGATAGAAGCCGGCCAACGCGATGCAGCCACGAACGCCCTGGGAGGGATCCTCGTTCTCGCTCAGGATCCCCTCGAGCTGGATCCAGGCCGCCTCGGATTCCTCGTTGCGCTCGAGCTTCAAGAGCGACTGACCCTTGGTTCCGAGTGCCCGGAGGTGTTCGGGTTCGACCGTCAGGATCTGCTCGGCATCCGCCAACGCGGCCTCGGGATTGCCGGTCTCCAGGTAGGCGGTGGCCCGCAGCAGCAGCCCCCCGACGTTGCCCGGGTCCACCTCCAGGAGATGGGTCACCGCGGTGATCGCCTCTTCGTAGCCGTCGGTCTGCATCAGGGCGGAAGCCAGCAGCAGGCTGCCGAGCACCTCGTACTCCTCGGAGTCCGCTGCCTTGCGCAGGGGCCAGATGGCCAGGGTGGGCTGCTTGGTCTGGGTGAGGGCGAGGCCGAGCAGGTAGTTGGCCTCCGCATGATCCGGATCGCGCGCGAGGATCTCTCGCAGCGCCGAAATCGATCCACTGAAGTCGCCGATCTGATGAAGTGCCTGGACCTCCGTGAGCCGCGACTCGGCGGTCTGTCCGCAGCCGAGCGCGCAGAGCAACCCGAAGGTCACGAGCGCACGAGCGACAACGGGGCGGGGTGCAGCAGGCGAACGGACGCCGATTCGCATTCGGGGGGTTCCTCGGGAGGTAGGCAAAGCCAGACACTATAGACCGAGGCCCGATGGCTTCCAAGCAGGTTCTGCCTCGGTGCTGGGCGGCGACCGCCCACCCTTCTCCCATCCCCTTGGCGGGTTCGCGCTCCGCCCCGGCGGCCGCCGGGTTCCCAGGGCTCGGATCGTTCCGCCGCTCGGCGCTCCGGGTCCGCGGGGGATCGCTCGAACGGAAGCACTTTTCCCTCTATCTGGGAAAGGTTCTTCCACGAGTGGCGTCCACCGGCTGCTGCAGATCTCCGGAGCTCGAAGAATTTCGAAATGAATTCCAGTAGTTGCGATCCAAGGCTGCCGCGCCAGGAACTGGCACCGAGCTTGCAACTCCGCTCTGCCACTAGGAAGAAATCGCTGCGGCGCCACTGGCAGGGCGCTAGAGGCTGCAGCTAACGGGGTGAGCCCTTTTTGCCCCAGCACAGGAGAACGAGACCGATGCGCAAGTTT
>JBDLIK010000105.1:0-8788 GCA_039714895.1 Myxococcota bacterium
GGTCGGATGCCGGTGAGCCTGGTCACCCATCGGACCAACCTCGGTCTCGGCGAGGCGACGCGCACAGGCCTGATGAGCGCCCTCGAGAGCGCGGACAGTCGTGACATCATCGTGACCATGGACGCCGACAACACCCACAGCCCGGCTCTGATCGCTCGCATGGTGCGCGGTATCCGGGAAGGCAACGACGTCGTGATCGCGTCGCGCTTCCGTCCGGCGGCTCGGATCAAGGGGGTCCCGCTGTACCGCCGCTTCCTCAGCCGCGGCGGGAGCTGGATGCTGCGAACCATCTTCCCGACCCACAACGTGCGGGACTTCACGTCCGGCTACCGGGCCTATCGGGCGGCCATCCTGGAGCAGGCCTTCGCCACCTACGGCCGGCCCTTCGTCGCCGAGAGCGGCTTCGCGTGCATGCTGGACATCCTCCTCAAGCTGCGTCGTCTGGACGCGATCATGTGCGAGGTGCCGTTGATCCTTCGCTACGACTTCAAGTACGGCCTCAGCAAGATGATGGTCCTTCGCACACTCTCCCAGACCCTACGGCTCATCGCCGTGCGCCGGCTGGGGTTGCGATGACCCGGCCGCCCGGGCCAATCGTGAGCGATCCGGCTCGGGGCGAGCAGAGAGCGGCTGGAAGTGCCGAAGCATGAAGACCTGTGTCTCCGTAGACATGGACAATTATCAGGACTACCGAAGTCTGGTTGACCCGGATGGAGCGGACGATGGCCCCTCGTTCTACCTGAGCGCCATCCCTCGCTACCTGGACCTCTTCGATCGCTTCCGCATTCGCGCCACCTTCTTCATGGTCGGTCGCGACGCCGCCCTTCCGCAACACCGGGACCTCATCCGCGAGATGGTCGCTCGGGGTCACGAGATCGGGAACCACACCTTCTCGCACCCCTATGATCTTCGCCGGCTCGATCCCGAGCAGCAGCGCGAGGAGATCCAGCGGGCCGACGAGGCCATCACGGAGGCCACGGGCCAGCGCCCTTGGGGGTTCCGAGCTCCCTCCGCCGACATGGGCCGGGAGGCGCTCGAGCTGCTGGTGAAGCACGGCTACCGCTACGATGCCTCGACCTTCCCGTCTCCGCTCATGTGGGTGTTCATGGTATATGGGAAGCTCTTCATCCGGAGGAACCAGTACCAGCTCGGAGAGCCGGCGGCCGTCACGGCTCCGACCCGGCCCTATGTCCCGCGCGCCAGCCGCTTCTATCGAGCGGCGCGGCCCGGCGCCGACGACGCACTCGACCTGGTCGAGATCCCGCTCTCGGTGGTTCCGGTCCTCCGCATCCCCTTCTATGCGACGTTCCTTCGCATGTTCGACCCTCGCTTCTTCGACGCGTGCGTGCGCCTGCACGGGCAGCGTCGAGAGCTGCTGCACGTGGCCTTCCACCTGATCGACCTCGTCGACCTGGAGGGCACCAACCTGCACCGGACGCTGAAGCGGACGCCCGGAATCAACATCCCCTTCGCCCGGCGCGAGCGCTTCGCGCGCCATGTCTTCGAGACGATGGGGAGGATCGGTGAGAGCGCGACCCTAGGCGAGATCGCCCTCGAGACCGCGCGTAAGCGGGCTCCGGATCCGACGGTGGGATATGCGGATACGCGAGCCGCTCAGTAGCGCCTGGCCCCGGCTGCGGGACTGGGCGGAGGTCCAGCTCTACGAGCTGAACGAGCGCAACCACTGGCTCTTCCGGCTCTACGATTGGGGCAACGAGATCTGGGCTGCCCTCGTCTTCCGGGGAGTGCGCCGCCGCGCCGGAGAGATCGACGCTCGGGTCCCGGGGAGCGAAGACTGCTGTCAGCTTCGCCTGCTGCGGCCCAGCGATCTCGAAGCCTTCGCGGGACTCCTCGAGAAGTTCGACTTCAAGTATCTGCCTCCCCACTCCCTCGACCGAAGGACGGCGGAGCGGTCGTTGCGCCGGAGCAGCTACCTGCCCTTCGGACTCTTCTACGAGGGGGAGCTGGTGGGCTACCTGCTGGTCCGTCTCTTCTTCCTGCGCCGGGCGGTGACGGCGATCTGGTCCCTCCGGGTCGCCCACAACAAGGGCTTCAGCAAGGGGGCTGGGCTGGTGACCTCTGCCTTCACCCGCTCGGAGGGTCTCGCCGACTACATCACCGTCCCCCTCGACAACATCTACTCCCTCAAGGCAGCCGAGGGCGCCGGCTGGAACGTGGTTCGAAAGAACCGCCGCTTCTACGTGCTGCTCCACGAGTAGGGCGCGCCACGCCCCGGCTCACTACGGTGGTTCGCGGAAGGTCGCTCTGCAACGGTCAGGTGCGGGGTCGAAGCGCACCTCGGCACTACAACCCGTTGTCATACAAGCGAATTGTCCGTCACCGCAGAGGCTCCAGGTCTGAGCTTCCACCCCGCCCAGGGCGCCTCGGAGCTGATATCCTATAGCGCTCCGTCACGCGACGTGACGCGACGACGTTGGTAAAGGCAGCCCCCCCGTGTCCACAGCTCCCTCTCCTCAGCGCACCCTGGTGGTGCTGCCGACCTACAACGAGGCCCAGAACGTCCGAGAGATCAGCCGAGCCATCCTCCGACTTTCGCCGTCGATCGACGTCCTCGTGGTCGACGACAACAGCCCGGACGGTACCGGCGACCTGATCGAGGCCGATTGCGAGCAGCAGCCGCGCCTGCGGCTGCTGCGCCGCCCCGGCAAGCTGGGGCTGGGGACCGCCTATCTCGCGGGATTCCGTTTCGGCCTCGAGCACGGCCATACCGTCATCGTGACGATGGACTGCGACTGGAGCCACCAGCCGCGCTACCTGCCAGATCTGCTCAAGGCGATGTCGACCCACGACCTGGCGATCGGCTCCCGCTACGTGCCGGGGGGAGGCATCTCCAACTGGCCTTGGCATCGCCGCATTCTCTCTTCCTTCGCGAATTCCTACGCCCGGCTCCTGCTTCGGGTCCCGGTTCGTGATTGCACCTCGGGCTTCCGCGGCTACAGCCGGCGCGTGCTGGAGACGGTCGAGCCCTTCACGATCCGCTCCTCGGGCTACTCGTTCCTGGAAGAGATCGTCTGGCGCGCCCACCGCGCTGGCTTCTCGATCCAGGAGATCCCGATCGTGTTCGAGCAGCGCGCTGCGGGGGTCTCGAAGATCGACTCCTCGGAGATCTACCGCGCTGCCTGGCACGTGCTGGCCACGGCCTTGCGGCCCGCGCCGGTCACCCGCGCGCTTCCGTCCGCGTCGCAGGACGCAGAGCGGCTGGTGCCTCCGGTGACGAACGTGTCCGCCGATTGACGCTCCGTCCGACGGTCACGAATCCGTTGCAGACAACCTCTCCAAGGCTACTCTGCCCTCCTCGATTGTCCTGAACTGCACGGGGGCAAGGGGCGCCATGAAGCTCGAGACCCTTCAGGAAGATTGGGAGGATCTCTCTCGATTCGACGCGTGCTGGGCAATTCTGGCGTACTCCGGCGAGAAGTTTGGACGATGGGATCTGGATGCCTTTCTCGAGACGGGCATCGCAGAGATCGACGCCGTCTTGACTCGTGCTGACCAACTCGGACTCCCCAAGAGGAACGATCGAGTACTCGATTTCGGATGTGGAGTGGGCCGTGTCTTGCGCCCATTTGCCCGCCGGTTCGGTGAATACGTCGGAGTCGACATCTCGAAGAACATGATCAGGGTCGCCCGCGAGATCCACTCCGAGTATCCGAACTGCCGGTTCGTGGTGAATTCCGAAGACAGCCTTCGTTCATTTCCAGACGATCACTTTGACCTCGTTCATACCAACCTGGTACTCCAGCATCTGCAGCATCGCTCTACGATCGAGAGCTACCTTGCCGAATTCGTCCGAGTGCTGAACAACACGGGACTCCTGGTGTTCCAGCTACCCAGCCACCTCCCACCGCTCGTTCGCCTGGAGCCCAGGCGTCGCCTGTACGGCGTTCTGCGGCGGCTCGGTGTCCCCAAGAGGTTCTTGTACTGGCGCCTGGGGCTACATCCCTCGTTCATGCGATCGATCCCGGAACCGGAGGTGATCGCCTTCCTGGGATCGCAGCGATGCGAAGTCATCCACGTAGAGGAGTCCAAGAGCCCTCGGTATGGGTACACGAGTTGCACCTACTACGTCCGCCACCGCTAGGGACCGATCCTTCAGCGCCGACAGAATGAAGTGGCGTCTGTCACCCTCGACCTCGTTGGTCGTGCGCCATGCCAGCGGCGCGTCTCGACTCCGAAATAGGCACCGGACTCCTGGGAGAGGACACTCGAGTGAGAGCGGCGAGGTCGTTGGCAGCGGCTTCGCCTTCAAGAGCAGGGGCGGACGGACGGCAGGACCTGGGACTGGAGGAACTCGACGATCCTTCGAGCGACGAGGGCATTGGCCGAGGCCACCAGATGGGCCTGGTCGAAGAAGAGCTCTTCGCCGCGATGCTCCCTCAGCAGCGGAAGCAGATCGAGGAACGGGAACCCCAGCGCCGTAGCCCTCCGTTCGAGACGCGCCTGGGGCGTCCGCTCGAGGAAGTCGGCCTGGACCTGGAAGGAGACGGGGAACGCGACCACCGCGACCCGGAAGCCGTGGTCCTCCGAGAGCTTCGCGAGCGCAGCGAGCTCGCGGTCGATCACCTCCCAGGAGGAATCCTCCCAGGCGGCGCCCCAGTCGAGCCTCGCCGTTCGGGCGAGCTCGAGGAAGGCCTCCCGATCGCTTCCCCAGGCCAGCTCGTCCTGGGCGGTGACCCAGCCCAGGAGCGAGTTCGACCGTTCTCACACCCACGCCCGTCGCTGGACTCCGGTGTAGATCGTATCCGCCAGCACGCTGTAGCGGCGCCACCAGCTGCGTCGGGCGACGGATCCCGAAAAACTCCACGCCTCGAGGCCGTCGTTGAGATAGATCTGGAGCAGCACCAGATTGGGGTGCAGGCCGAGCCCCCGCTCCCGCAGGATCTCCATCTCCTCCTCGAGCCCGATGTTGCCGATCGCCGCGTTGACCACCTCCACAGGTCCGTGGGGCCAGAGCGGACCGAGAGCCCGTTCCATCACCTCCACGTAGACCTGCTCGGCGGGCAGGTAGTCACCTGCCGTGATCGAATCCCCCAGGGCCAGGATGCGAAGCTCTCCGGCGCGGCAGTGGCGGGGGATCTCCCGATCCCGGAAGCCGTGCGAGTTGATCCGGATCGCGACTTCCTCGCCGCTCAGCAGGGTGTTCTGGAGCACGACGTCTGCGCCCGGCCGGTAGCGGCGCCCCCGGGCTCCGTAGTCGACGACGAGAGCGGGATCGGCCTCGAGGCGCTCGAGCCAGGACCCGGGCTCCCGTCGTGAGACGTGGAAGACCACCGAGCGGGCCCCGCACTCCGCGAGGATCAGGAGGCCCACGAAGAGGGAGAGGACGACGACGAATCCTCGAAATCGCTTGGGCATATGGTTCGGCCCCCGGACGCGGCGGTCTCAGCGTTTCAGCTCTGCCTCCAGGACCTCCTGGACTCTCAGCTGGACGTCGGCGGCGATCTCCCCGTACATCCGCGCGTCGGGATGCAGGCCCCACTTCCACTGCCACTCGGATCGGGGGATGCGTGCGAGCGCTTCGCCCGCCTCCACCAGCGGCAGCCCCCGGCGCTGGGCGACGGCGCGGACGGCGCCATTCGCCACCGCGAACCAGCGCAGCTCCACGGGATAGGTCACGAGCACCACCGGAACCCCTGAGCTGCGCGCCTCGAGGACGATCAGCTCCAGATCCCTCTCGGCCCGGGCCTGCCCCTCGGCCACCATCTCGGCATCCGGGTCTCGCGATTCCCGCCGGTGCTCGATGCGCTCGGTGATCCCGTCATGGACCATGACGTGCGTCTCGCGGGGGCCGAACGGGTTCTCCACCTCGTCGATGCGAACCTCGGCTTCGTCGGTCTCCACGTCACCAGGCCGGTGACGCTCCAGCTCCCAGTCGCGCCAGGCAACCCGCACCAGCCGGTAGAGGCGCGAACGCATCAGCATCCCGTCCAGCCGCGCGCGCCACGCCCCCGAGTCCGAATCCCACTCTGCCCGGTTCCAGGCGTTGTTGACCCCCGCCCAGACCACGATGAGATCGGGGTCGTAGCGGCTCAGCCAGTCGCCGAGGCGGTTGCGCAGCTGGGTGGTGCTCATGCCCGGGACGCCGAGGTTGACGACGGCGTGCACTCTCGGCGCGTCTTCGTCGAGGAGTCGCTGGAGCTGGGCGGGGTAGGCCTGATCTCGCTCCACCTGGATGCCATAGGTGTGGGAGTCGCCCAGGCAGAGGATGCGCACGGTCGCCTCGGGACGCCCCGCCGCCCCTCGGGTGCCCGCGAAGCGAGCCCCGATCTGCAGACCGAGCTCCGTGAGGCTGCACGCCAGCGCGAGGGCGAAGACCCCCCGCAGCACCATCTTCCGCAAGCGCACGGCCACTCCTCGCACCGGGCGGTATGCGCTCGAACACCATGGAGGAGGATGGGGCCGACCCACATCGGCCCGGTCGCGCCACCCATAGCAGCCGCACCCGCGGCTCGCAAAACCAGGGTGGCGGAACCCCGCCGTGGATCCCCGCAGCTGCACCTCGGGTATGCTTGGACGCGCGGCGACCAGCCGTGGTTCGCGGGGAGGTCGCGTGCACATCGCATCGCAGCGCGAATGGGCCGGGCGGATCGTGCTCGGCGCGGCGCTTCTGGCCTTCCTGCTCGAATCCTGGGGGGTCTCTCCTCAGCTCGACGACTCCTACATCACCTACCGCTACGCGCGCAACCTCGTGGAAGGCTCCGGCCTGGTCTACAACCTCGGCGAGCGCGTCGAGGGCTTCACCAATCTCCTGTGGACGCTGATCGTCGCAGCGGGACTCTGGCTCGGCTTCGAGGCGACCCTGGTGGGACACGCGGTCGGGGTCGCCTGCGGCCTCGGCGCCCTGCTGGCCACGGTCGCCTACAGCCGTGCACTGCTGCCCGCCTCGTCGCGCTGGCTGGGAGCGGCTGCCGCGGTCGCCGTGCTGGCAACGACGTCCTTCCTACGCTGGTCGATCTCCGGCATGGAGACGAGCCTGTTCACGGCAGCGGTGACGGCCGCTCTAGCGGCCGGAGCGAGGGAACGCCTCGGCTGGGCCACCTGCTTCCTCTGCATCGCCACCCTGACCCGCCCCGATGGGGCGCTCTTCGCGCTCATCGTCTACGCGGATGCCCTGCTCCGGGGCGCGAGCCCGGCGCGTCGGGTCTGGGGCGCGTCCCTGGCCTACGGAGGCGTGCTGATTCTCCTCACGGCCTTCCGGCTGGGCTACTACGGCGACGTCGTCCCGAACACCTTCCACGCGAAGGTCGGCGGCGTCCCCCTCCGCATGGGGCTCTACTACCTGGGGAGCTTCCTTCGCGACGGCGCGGGCCTGCTCCTGGTCCCGGCCGCCCTGGCCGCCCTCCGACACCCTCGCTGCCGCGCCGGCGCGGCCGCCGTCGCAGCCGTCTGCGCCTACGTGGTCGCGATCGGAGGCGATGGCTTTAGCCAACGCTTCTTCGTCCCGATCGTTCCAGCTCTGGCGGCCCTGGCGGTGCAGGGCGCGGTGACGGCCCGCGCCTGGAGCGCGTCGGCCGGTGTCGCCATGGCGCTCCTGGGGGTCGCGGCGCTGTGGCAGCTCGCACTGGGAGATCTTCCGATTCTCGTGGTCGCTGGGCTGACGCTGGCCGCCGCGCTCTACACCTGGCGGAGACGAGCCCGGCCGTCACCCCGGATGGCCTTGCTGGGAGCCGGGATCGCGGGGCTGGCACTGATCGGGCTGGCCGCCGCAAAGCCCTCGTCGCTCCAGGAGCTGAGCGAGCAGCTTCTCACCCCCAAGCGCAGCCGCCTGCTCGAGGAAACGCGGAGGATCGATGCTCGCTTCGAGGCCCACGGAGTGAGCCAGGCCCGAAAGCTGCTCGCCCTCGACCCCGCTCCGGAGCTGGTCGCCGCGGCGGCGATCGGGAGCGTCGGCTACCACTCCCGGCTTCCGATCCTCGACCTCTTCGGCCTGGTCGATCCGACGATCGCACACCAGCGCACCCGAGCCCCCGAGGGTGCGGTGCGCATCGCCGGTCACCAACGCTCTCACGTCGAGTACGTGCTGGCGCGCGCTCCGGACATCATCCTGATCCACCGCCGCCAGGGGCCGCCCGACTCCTGGGATCACCTCACTCCCGCAGTCGAGGACCTGTGGGCCCACGCCAGCTTCGACCGCGACTACGTGTGGGACCCGGAGGTGGGGGCGTATCGGCGCCGGGCCTTCACTCCCTGAAGCGAGGTCGCCGGCCACCGGGGCGAGAGAGGTCCCGGAGGAAGGCCCTGGCCGTCGGGTCTTCGGGCTGGTCGGCCAGCACGGCCTCCGCCTCCGCCCGGACGCAGGCGGGGCGCTCCGCGAGCAGACAGGTGAGCGCGCGGATCAGGCGTTCCCGCCGCCGCAGCTCCGAGTCGGCCTCGTAGACGGCCGCGAGATCTGGCTCTCGATACCGCCCCGGCTGCCACTGCTTGGCCGGGGCGGGCAGGCCGTGGGCCTGGAGGGCCTGCGCCACGGCAGCTGCGATCACTCGATGCGCACGCAGGTTCGGATGCATGGGGTCGGCGAAGAGGTCGTCGCCCACGAGACCCCCCAGGCTCTCGCGATCGAGCCGTGCGGCAACGTCCACGAAGAGGGCTCCATGCCGAGCCGCCAGCTCCCGTAGGATCTCGTTGTAGCGGGTGGGCGCACCGTAGGGGATGCGATCGAGGTCGCTGGCCCTCCGGTAGCTCCGAGCGGCCTCGGAGAGGCGCCCCAGCGAGCGCTGGCAGCGGCCCATCTTGAAGTGGAGCATGGCCAGCTGGTCGTCGATGCCTC
>JBDLIK010000106.1:0-8782 GCA_039714895.1 Myxococcota bacterium
GTGGACATGGCGAGCCAACTCCGAGGAGCGACTGAGGGAGCCAACTTGCGCGGCCAGCACGATCCCCTCGGCCGTGAAGAGAGTCATCTGCGTGTCGTGCGTGATTGCGCCCAGCCGTCCGTAGGCCGGCTGGAGCTGCGCGACACCATCGGGGGCGAGGCGGCGCCGGAGCGCGGCCAGTGAGTCGAACTCGACGGGGGCACCGAGAGCGTCTCCGACGGCTCCGCCGAGAAGAGAGCCGCGGATGCGCTCTTGGAGATCCGGCTGTTCCACGAGCTGCTACCAGTCTCCAGTCCGCCACGTCGCCGAACTTCCGGGCGAGTGGTTCGTAGTTTCCGTCCCCTCGCTCAGCATCGCCAGGTAGCGATCGTAGGCGAACACACGGTTGCGCCGCTTGCCCGTGAGCTCGCGCGCGATCCCGAGCTCGACCAGCAGATCCATGGCCGAGCCCACCGCCGGAAACGAGAGCCCTGTCCGCGTACACATGTCTTGCACCGATGCCAGAGGACGCTCCTCGAGCGCGCGGTGGACGCGGAGTGCCGAGCCTGCCCGGCGGCCCTTGGGCGTGATCCGGTCACGGTCCCCTTCGAAGAGATCCGCCAGACCCTGCGCCGTGGTGACTGCGCTCTCTGCGGTCTGACGCACGCCTTCCAGGAAGAAGACGAGCCACGCCTCCCAGTCGCCGTCGCGGCGCACGCCGTCGAGGTGTGCGTAGTAGGCCTGGCGGTTCTGCTTGAAGTAGAGGCTCAGATAGAGGAGCGGCTCGCGAAGGATGCCCGCGTGGCACAGCAGGAATGTGATGAGGAGTCGACCCACGCGTCCGTTGCCGTCGAGGAAGGGATGGATGGTCTCGAACTGCACGTGTGCGAGCCCCGCGCGCACCAGCGCCGGCAACGCGCCGCCCTTTCCGTGAAGGAATCGCTCGAGAGCCGCCATGCAGTCGGGAACCTGCGTGTGAGGCGGTGGCACGAAGACCGCAGTGCCCGGGCGACTACCGCCGAGCCAGTTCTGCGAGCGGCGAAACTCGCCCGGATCCTTTCCACTGCCGCGGCCGCGGGAGAGCAGGACGCCGTGGATCTCCCGGATCAGGCGGTTCGCGAGCGGAAACCCCTCGCGCAGCCGAGCGAGGCCGTGTTCGAGTGCTGCTACGTAGTTCGAGACCTCCACCACGTCGTCCAGCGGTACCCCCGGCGCCTCGTCCAGCTCGAAGAGCAGCAGGTCCGAGAGCGACGACTGGGTGCCCTCGATCTGCGAGGAGAGCACCGCCTCCTTGCGGACGTAGGCGTAGAGGAAGAGGGTCGGGTCCGGGAGCAGCGTCGAGACGCCATCCAGACGCCCGAGCGCCAGGAGCGCGGGCTCGAGCGCTGCCTGGAGCGGGCCCTCGAACTCCAGGGATGGGTTGGCCGGCGGCAGAGGAGCCGGGACGAAGGCCTCGACCCGCTCGCCACCGACGCTCGTGATCTCCCTACGGCCGGTGCTGCCCCGCTCCATCACGCCTCCGACAGATGAACAGAGCTGAATAGCCTTTTCATATATTAACAGTTACGGCTATATTGTTTAATAATGACATCCGCTTCTCAAGTCTCGGCCCCTGGGGGCGACCCGCCGCGTTCCGTAGGGCTTGTGGGGCGCTTCATCACTCAGGAATTGAGCTATAACACTTGCTATTTAAGTGATTACACTCAATTTTTAAGTGATAAGAAGGCATGCTGGAAGCCATCTTCGGGAACTCGACCGCGGAGAGAGTCCTCCTGTACATCGAGAATTATGGGGAAGGTTACGCCCAGGCGATCGCCAACACCTTCGACGACGTGACGCTTCGCATGGCCCAGGTGCAGCTCTCGCGCTTCGAACGCGGCGGGATCTTGCTCAGTCAGCTCAAGGGCCGCACACGGCTGTTCTCCTGGAATCCCCGCTACCCGTTCCAGCAAGAGCTGCGGGCGCTCCTGCGGAAGGCTCTCGAATCCTTGCCAGAAGCAGACCGAACGAAGTTCTTCGTCCAACGAAGACGGCCGCGAAGAACTGGAAAACCCCTGTGAGCGCCGTCACTCCCGACCTGAATCGGGAGCAGCTGGCCGGCTTGGTCTGCGCCACGCTGGACCGCCATGGCGTTCAGGTGGTGTTGTCAGGGGGAGGCGCGGCCTCGATCTACGCTCCCAGCCCCTACGAATCGATGGATCTCGACTTCATCCCGATCGGTCTCTCGAGAAGAGTCGACGCCGCAATGCTGGAGCTCGGCTTTCGCAAGGAACACCAGCGCCACTGGACGCACCCGGGCACCGCGTTCTGGATCGAGTTCCCGCCGGGTCCGGTCCAGGTGGGGGACGAAGTGGTCCACGACTTCGCCGAACGGCAGACCGCTCACGGCATCCTGAGGATCCTCACCCCCACCGATTCCGTGATGGACAGGCTCGCCTGGTACTACCACGCCAGTGACACGCAAACGCTGGAGCAAGCGGTCGGAGTGGCTGCGGCGAACGAGGTGGATCTGGAGCGCATCGAGGCATGGTCGAAGCGGGAGCGAGCGGATGAGAAGTTCGAACGCTTTCGAACGCGCCTCCGCGGGGAGTCCGGATCGAAGTGACGGCGTCCCTGTGACGCTCCATGGCGCCGAGCCGCCGGAACGACTCGGTGCGGAATGCGGCGCCCCTCGATGTCCCGATCCCTCCCGCCGCCGCCGCGCTCGCGGGCGGGATCTCTACTCGAGACGCAGCTCCCGCCGGAGCGCCCTGAAATCAAAGGCGTCCTGTCCCGAGGCGCGGTGCTCGTGATTCTCCATGTCCTTCAGCAGCACGTCCACTGCGTTCCGGCCCTGGGCCGTCCGCACCGCCTCCCGCGGCGACTGGCCGCCGAGGGCCGGGAGGGCCTGGTCGAGCCACTCGGCGTAGTGGCGGCGCTTGAAGTCGAGCAGCAGCTGCGCCGCTTCGGGCGGCGGGGCCTCCGGGGGCAGGTCGGGGGTCGCGGCTGCCACGGCCGGCGAGAGCGGGTCGGCGTGCTCGCGGGCGCGGTGGCGGATCAATCCGCCGCAGGCCGCCTCGACCCGGCCGCGCAGCGCGTCCGCGCGCTCGCGCGAGTTCGTCTCGAGGCGGAGCGTGGCGTCGGACAGCAGCGCCCGGCCGATCACCGTGTTCTCCCAGGCTGCGTGCAGTGGGTTTCCCGGCGTGAGGAAGACGTAGACCGCCCCATCCGGTTCGGAGTCATCGGCCTCCACGCCCTCCATGCCGGCGAGGCGACTCTCGACCTCGGCGCGCGCAAGGGGCTCGAGCTCGAAGTGATCGGTGGTGAGGAGCAGCGGGTCTCCGTCGGTGTTATGCAGCTCCGGCGGCACCGCCGCGTGGCGATCGAGCGCCTCGACCGACTCCTCCCAGCGCTTGATCAGGTAGCGACCGAAGGGCTCGTCTCGAAGCCGGTCCACGGGGACGGCGCGCCTGCGCCGCAGCCGGCCCCGGGCGCGGCGCTCGACTTCGGCCGCGTCGAGGGGTGGAAGCGGCCGCGGGTGCGCGCCGCAGAGGAGCGAGACCCCCTCGTGGTCGACGACCCGCGCGAGCAGCGCGTCGCGCACCACGAGGGTCCGGGAGCCGCTCGCCTCGCGCACGCAGCGCTCCTCGTGCGAGAGCAGGTCCCGGAGCGTCACGCTCTCTCCGGGCTCGACCCCGACCACTTCCCACACCGAGAGCCACGCGGCCTGCTGGGCCGCGAGCCAGTCGCGCTTCGTTCGCGAGATCTGCCGGCCGGATTCCGCGAGGTACCAGTCGAGGACGGTCTCTCCCTGGACCCGATAGTGGTACACCGACCAGGGGACCGAGAGCTGCAGGGATTCGGAGGCATCGACGAAGTCCGCCATGAAGCCCTGCCACTCGAAGCCGAAGCGAGCCATCGCGAACTCCGACAGCTCGCGAACCAGCTGCCCATCGAGCTTGTGATCCTTGGCTCTGTCGCTCGAGGAGCCTCGCTCGGCCCGGTCTCCGGGCAGGTGGCACTTCTTGTACTTCCTGCCGCTTCCGCACGGACACGGGTCGTTGCGGCCGACCTTGGCCCTCGCGCCCGGCGAGCGCTGGGCCTCCTCCACGCCGAAGAGCGCAGACGCTTCGTAGGGCAGCGTGAAGCGAACTTGGAGATCATGCTCGTCGAAGTAGGACTCGCAGATGGGCTCGCACTCGTCCGCCTCGAACACGCTCCGGTGCTTTGCGAAGAAGGCCGAGAGCGAGGTGGCACAGGCCGAGGCGATCTTCAGGTCCCGCTCCACGAGCGGTCGGGAAGCGCCGTCGCGCTCGCGCCGCTCGACCCGCGGATAGGCGTTGGCCTCCGCCACGGGCCAGCCGTGGGCCACCACCTCGCGCCGCATCCCGGGTGGCAGGTCGGCGCCGCGTTCGAAGCCGAGCGCGAGAAGATCCGTGCCGAAATCGATGGGTGCACCGCCCGGTACGTGCTCCTCCGCCGCTCCAGCGAAGGCCTCGTAGCCGGCCAATGAGGGGAAGATCAGCAGCCCCAGGCTCTCCCCGAGGTTCCCGATGATGGAAACGCAGGCGCCCTCGACCCCCAGGGCCGGGATGTCCATGCGCAGCACTTGATCGTCGGTGGCCACCCGCCACGGTGCCAGGCCATAGAGGACTTCCGCGGCGGCGAAGAGTCTCGCCACCGCCGCCGGCGGGACGCGGCCGTCCTCGAGGTAGCTCTCGTCCTCGTCTTCTCCCTGCATCGACTCGAGCATGAGCTCGAGAAATTCGTCGAGCTCCGGGGTCGGGGCAACCTCGATGGGAGTGCCGTCGCCGAGCGCCGCGCGGACCTCGGCCGCGAGGTGGGCGTCGGCCACTCGGATCTGGTCGGGATGGCGCGGCGGACCCGCGAGCGGTCGTTCCAGGGCGGCGAGCAGCACGCGGGCGACGGCGCCGTCCGTGTCCTCAGGTCCGACCACCTGCTGGCCCACGACGAGCCCGTCGCGGGCATCCATCCAGACGACGAGTCCGGGGCGATAGGGCTCGTCTCGATCCGTGACGAAGAACGGAGGAGAGAGGCGACCTCCGACCCACTCGCGCCCACCTCGGTCGCGACGCCGTCCGCTCCTGGCTCGTCCCTTCGGCCTCCCTCTCGGCATCAGCCCGCCACCTCGCGCAACATGTGTGCCTATTCTCGCATGGAACCGCAGCGGTCAGGCCCTCGGATCGACAGACTGCGGCCATGGGCACGCCGCTGGAATGGCGTTCGGCTGGAAAGTCAGCCCGGCGACCCGCCGATACAGCGGGGGTGCCCTTCTCTCCCGCCTACGAGCTGACCCCCCGCATGCTCCGCCAACTCAAGGCGATCGAGCAGACCACGGGGTTTCTCGAGGCGGTGCGGCTGCGGTCCGATTGGATCTCCGAGGTGCGGGGTAAGGCCTACGTTCAAGAGGCTCTGGCCAGCCTCCAGATCGAAGGCAGCTCGCTCACACTCGACGAGGCGTTCTCCCTGGCCCGCGGGGCACCGGAGGAGGAGCTGCGTGACTCCGAGCGGCAGATCGATCTTCGTCAGCGGTAGTAGGCGAAATTGTGGTGGTCGGGATCGCTGAGGTTCTGGTAGTCGGGACGGAGCGCGTGGATGACGCTGGCCACGTCCTCGAACTCGTGGTCGCCATGATATGCCGCCAGGGCGAGCTTGGGCTTGAAGCGGCGGAGGACCGCACGAGCACCGAGCAGTGCCTGCGGCTCGGCTCCCTCGATGTCCATCTTGACGAAGTCCACTCGGTCGAGATCCAGCTCGGCGGCGATGGCGTCCAGGGTTACTGCGCGGACCACGAGCTCGCCGGTCTCGTCCACTCGACCCATTCCGCTGTTCTCCTTCGGGGGCTTGCCGAAGCGCAAGGTTCCTGGATGGTCCCAGGCTGCTGCATCGACCATCACGACGCGCTGCGCTGCGATCTCCTCCGCGAAGGTCTTCTGGAGACAGTGCGCATTCACGGGTTCCGGCTCCAGAACCACCACCCGCGCGGCTCCGGCGCCAAGTGCCGCCTGGGTGAACGTGCCGAGGTGGCCGCCGACGTCGAAGACCACGTCCCCCGGCGAGACCTGGACGGCCTCGTTCTGGTAGACGTTCTTCACGTTCTGCTCGAAGAGGAAGACCTCGAGCACCAGATCGTCCGACAGACGACCCCAGGTGCTGCCGAACGGAGTGCTCCAGAGCGCCGGACACGGGTCCTCGGCATCGAACCGCTGGAGCCGGACATCGTCGGCGACAAGACCCCTCAACCCGGTCTGAAAGTTGAGGTACGGCTCATCGGCCCTCTTCGTGAGCTTCTCGAGGAGCTCGGCCCCCGAGACATGCGGCAGCTCGCCCGCCAGCTTGAGGCGCAGCACCGAGGCCCTCCAGCGAAGCTCCGGGGAAGCCGCCGTGACGACCAGGGTCAGCGCGAGGAGCGCGCCCACGAACAAGAAGGCCCGCGCCTTGCCTGATCCCATGTCTCCTCCCTTCGGCAATGCCGCTGGAACCCGAGCATCCAATTGTGCCAGAAGTGCAGCCGACGTGGATCCTTGAAAGCCTACCTCGAGCCCTGACGTCCCCCTCGAACCGCTCGAGGGAGAGCGGCCGGCCGCCCGGCGGAGACCCCTGCGCCTCCCTGTGCTGCGGACGGAACTCGAGCGCGATGTGCGATCATCCGACTGTGGGTCACGGGGTGGGCCAGGGCTCGATGCCGTGGCTGGAGGGCTCGAAGCCATCGGGCCACCGGGTCTCGTGGTCGGCTTCCGCCGAGCGGAGCGACGCGCGGCGGACGTTGGCGTGGCGTAGATCGGTGCCGAAGAGGCTGGCGTTGCCGAGATTGGCCGCGCGCAGATTGGCGGAGCGCAGCACCGCACGGCTCAGGTCGGCGGACCGCAGGTTCGAGCGGTGGAGGTCGGCGTGTTCGAGGTTGGCTCCGGTGAGCTTCGCCCCGCGCAGGTCCGACGCGTGGAGATCGACGCCAGAGAGGTCGGCTCCAGAGAGGTCCGCGTTGGCCAGGTCGCTGTGGGCGAGGTCGGGGACCTCGGCCTTGCGCACGCGCCACCGGTTCCACTGCGCGACCCTATCGGCCCCACCCCGAAGCAGCTCGAGGGCCCGCTCGCGATCCATGACCTGAGAGGCTATCAGAGCGGGGCGGGAGCAGGACGCTCGAATCAGAAGAGTGCCCGGAGGAGGAGAAGCAGCCCCAGGAGGGCGAGAGGGATGCCGAGGGGAGCACCCACCAATGTGAGGGAGACCGCGACGCCCACGACCAGGAGGGTGATGCCCAACAGACCGCATAGGAGGCGTCCCGTGGCCTCGAGGATGAAGCCGACCAGTCTCCAGACTGCGTAGAACGGCCAGAGAACCCAGGGGATCCGTCGCTTCGTCTCGGACATCGTGTGGCTCCCTCCCGGATGCAGAGCAATCGGCGTGCCAGCGCGGAAGCGGCCGAGGCCATCGTGAGCGGCGGGAAGGGCAGCAGAAGACCGACAGTGCAGTGTGCGGGTTGCACCGTTCGATGGCGAGACAGGCTGGCGATCGGCAAGGCCTTCGCGTTCTACAGCCCCGGCGCAGCTTCGAGACTCGGACCGGTCTTCCCCCGGAGTGGCGCTTCTTCCGTTACTGTCTTCGTCGCCGTCGTGCCCAGGCCGCGAGCAGCACCACGGCCAGCCACTGGGACGCGGAGCCCGGTTCGGGCACGGGGGTGACGCTGCACGCGCCCGCGTCGCAGAGGCCCATCGCCTCGGGATCGCCGTCGCTGCACTGGGTGCCGTCCGGAAGTCCCGAGCAGTTGATCGGCACACACTCGTCGGCAAGGTCGGTGGCGCCGTCGCAGTCGTTGTCGAGCCCATCCTCACAGATCTCGGCCTGGGGCAGCCAGTCGGCCACACACACGGCCATGCCGTCCTCGCAGCGTGTCGCGCCCGCGAAGCAGATGCCCACATCGCCCGTTGCGCACCTCAGGGAGGCGTAATCCTCGTCGGTCGAGCCGTCGCAGTCCTCGTCCACGCCGTTGCACGTCTCGTCCGCCTCCCCGGGAATGCCCGGGTCGCAGCTGTCGACCACCACGCCGGTCACACAGGACGTCGCGCCCGTGGACCCACAGGCTCCCACTCCACAGCTCGTGGCCTCCGGCGCGTACTCCTCGTCCACCGAGCCGTCGCAGTCGTCGTCCACGCCGTTGCAGACCTGGTCGCTCGGAGCCGGGGTCCCCGGCACGCAGGTGTTGACCAGCGCGCCCTCTACACACTCGAGACGACCCCCCGCGCCGCACGCCCCCACGCCACAGCCCGTGTACGGGGCCCAGTAGTCCTCGTCCGTCGATCCGTCGCAGTCGTCGTCTACCCCGTCGCAGATCGCGTCGGTCGACGCAGGCGTTCCCGGGTCGCAGCTGTCCAGCACCGCGCCGGCCACACAGGACGTGGCGCCCGTGGCTCCGCAGGCTCCCACGCCGCAGCTCGTGGCCTCGGGGGCATACTCCTCGTCCACCAGGCCGTCGCAGTCGTCGTCCAGGACGTTGCCGACCGCGTCGTCCGGTGCCGGTGTGTCCGCCACGCAGACGGAAGCCCCGGCCTCGCAGGACGTGACCCCCGTCCCGCACACCCCGAGCTGGCCGGTCGCGCACGCCTCGATTGCAAAGTCCTCGTCCACCGAGCCGTCGCAGTCGTCGTCCACCCCATCGCAGGTTGCATCCGTCAACGCCGGCGTCCCCGGGTCGCAGCTGTCCACCTCCACGCCGGCCTCGCAGGACGTCGCGCCCGTGGCTCCGCAGGCTGCCACCCCGCAGCTCGTCGCCTCCGGGGCGTACTCTTCGTCCACCAGGCCGTCG
>JBDLIK010000107.1:0-8781 GCA_039714895.1 Myxococcota bacterium
AGCGCCGCGCGCAGCGCTGCGAGAACGCCGGCGGGATGGTCCCACTCGAGCTCGTCACGAAGCTCGTTGAGCCAGACCTGCGTCTTCTGAATGGTCTCGTCGAACAGTTCGTATGCACTCAGGCCCAACTCGCTCCTCCCCGTGGGCGATGCGTCGACGGCCGTCAGGCCTCGAGCTGCGGGTGGCGCCGCTGCAGGAGCCGCCCGATGGCCTCCGCCTCCTCGACCAGCAGCTCCATGACGTCGTCCAGAGCCAGAATCCCCGCCAGGTGGCCTTCGTCGTCGGTGACTGCCAGCCGGCGCGCCGCGATCCCCGCCATGCGCCGGAGCGCTTCCTCGATCGGCGTCGACTCGGGGACGCACAGCACCGGCGCCGTCATCACGGCCGCGACCCGCGTCGTGTCGGGATCCCGACCCTCGGCGACACACCGCAGCGCCACGTCACGGTCGGTCACGACGCCCATCGGGTTCCCCTTGTCGTCCACCACGATCAGTGTGCCAACATCTGCCTCGCGCATGCGCCGTGCGGCGTCGCGCACCGACTCCTCCGGCAACGCCACGTGGACGGTTCGTACGCAGATCCTTCCAGCCGACATGCCCTTCTCCTCGGTGGGGTCTGAACGCAAAGCCCGTGCCAGCCCGGAGCTGGACATCCCAGGAGGCTCTCCCCGAAGCGGGCATCCGAGCGCATCACGGGCGCTCGTTCGCGTCCAGCAGGATCTCCACGGCCTCTGCCGCCCGCCTGCGGGCCTCAGGCAGGTCGCGGCCGGCGGCCAGGAACTGGAAGCCGCGCCCATCCTCGAACCGCCCGGGCGACAGGAAAAGCAGGCCGCCCTCTCCCCCGCCGGAACCCAAGACCCGGTCGCGGAAGCGCTCCAACACCCAGGCGAAGGGCCGCCGCGGCAGCTCCAGATCCGTGCGGTCGACGACGACGAACGGTTGCCGGGTCCAGCGCCCCACCAGGCGGTCCATGATGGCGATGGGGATGGAGACACCGCCCCAGCGGGCGTTGCACTCTACCCAGTGCAGCTCGGCGCCGTTTAGGTCACCACCGGTCAGCACCGCATCGAGACTGCACGCTCCGTAGTAACCGAGCTCCTGGAACAGGCAACCCATCTGCACGGCCTCCTGCACCAGCCGCGGCCGCCACGGGTCGGGCAGCTCACTCGGCTCGGCGCCACAGAACTCGCCCTCGATGCCCCGAACGGCCTGGTCGAAGATCCCCTGCACGATCGGTGCTCCCTCCTCCCGGAGAGGGATCCACAGCTGCACGGACGGGCTCATCAGCACGGGGCAGTCCCAGACTGAGATGAGAAGCGGATACCGATCCGAACGCCGGGGTCCGAGCAGGGCCAGAAGACGGTCGCGAACGCGGGCAACGTCGAGAGAGCGGAGCCCCGCCGACTCGATGACCAGGTTGCCCAGGGCGCCCGCGCTGTCGGGGACCTTGATAGCCACGAAGGGGTGGTGTCGAGCCAGCGAGGCCACCCGACCGGCCAGCGCGGCCGGCCCGTAGGCAGGGAACGTGGGTGGAAGGGCGCGCGGACCCAGCACCTCGTGAAGTCTCCGGGCGAACCAGAGCTTGTCGTTGGCGCGTCGTGCCAGCCGCGGCGGCGGGGCGGCAACGCGTACCGGGCTCCCCGATTTGGCCGCGATGCGCCCGGCCAGGACCCAGGCCGCTCCGTTCCCGAGATACGGCACCACGTTGAGGCGGCTCACCTTCCGTGCCAGCGCCACGAGCGCCCCGAGCGCGGCAGGGTCGCTGGCGCAGCGAGCCGCCACCGACGACGGCCGCGGGCTGGACAGCCGCGCGGGCGTCAGGATCCGGGGGTGCCCCAGACGAAGCACGTCCTGCGCATACGCCTCGAATGCGGGGTTGCGTCGCAAGCCGAGCGCCACGGCGTCGCCGTCTCCAGCCAACAGGAGTGCACGGTATTCGAGCGCCCACCCTCCCCGCGAGTCCAGGAAGGGAATGCCCGGAGCGTCGCCGAGGAAGAGGGTCGGTCCAGCAATCCTTCCGGCACGGGCACCAAAGGGCTCGGTGGAGCCGAGGGCCGGCTCTGCAGCGCGCAGCCGCTCGGCGAGCTTCGCCAGCTCCTTGCGTCGGGTTTCTTCGATAGCGATAGGTGCGAAGGCCATCCGGGGACTTTCTGCGCCCACGATCGCGACCGGAGTCGGCAACGGCCAGGAGCCCCCAGTGCCCGATCAGGTCGCCGCCCAAGCCCGAACCTTGAAGAGCTTGTCGAGGCCTTCTAGCTTCTTCTTGACGCCCGTGTACTCGAGTTCGCCCATGGGCAGCATGGCGCGCCCGAGTAGCCCTGTTTCCGGATCTCGACCGACTTCCCGGCCACGCGCCGACGGACCTCGTCCCAGATGAGATGATCGAACGCGTCCAAGGGGCTCCGAGAGACGTCCGTCGTGCACCGAGAAGGCAGCGCAGCTCACGACCGGCGGACCGTCGAAGTAGCTGCTCGGCGAGTTCTGCTTCAGCGGCATGAGTGGCATCTGGTGCGAGCCGCGCATGCCGCCGCCCACAAAGTGGCCGATCTGGTAGGGAGCAAGCATCTCTCCGGTTGCTGGAGAATGCATCTGGGCCCGCGCGAGCAGAACGGGATCGTCCTTTCCCGTGTAGCGTTCCGCGATGTTGTGCAGGTCCTGTTCCTTCCTCCGAGCTCCCTCCTCGGAGTGCAATCGCCGTGCCGGTCCCCGATCACCTGGAGAGCGGAGTCGCGGTGAGACAGCCACACCTCTTCGGGCCGGCCCTTCGCCCCGGAGACGCGATCTGCGAGGTCGGCTCCCGGCCAGTAGACCTAGACGCTGAATTTCGCCAGAGGGACGCGAACGCCGCCGAACCAGTCGTCTTGCTGGTTCGGCGCGGGACGAGCGTGCTCCCTCCCCTTCCGAACGTTCGCTGAGCTGGAGGCCAGGAGCTGGACCCGCCTCGTAGCCGTCCCGGAGGCGGGAGTGGCCGACCTGGGCGAAATGTAGAATCCGGACCCAAGAATGCGCCAACTTCCGCTATCTCGACGCCCCAGGGGACACTTCTACGAAGGCCATCCAGGACTCCTTGCAAGCTCGCCGCTCCCCCGCACCGAGCCATGTGTGTGGTGTGAGCGGGCGACGGGAAAGGCTCGTTGGAGGCGTTCCCATCGGCTGCGCTAGCGCCGGGGCTCTCGCCGAGGCAACTTCGGCCTGGGCCCGCGGCATTTGGCTTGCAGCGGGAGTGATACATGCCTGAGGCTCAGAGTGACGCCGCGCGCCTCGCCGCGCTGCACTCGCAGGTAGCAGCCCCCGGCGAGACGAGCCTCGCCGACGTCGCCGGGCGCGTGGCCAGCGCCGTGGCCGAGGCCGAGCCCGTGGGTGAGCGCGCCGAGTGGGCGGAGCGCTTCGCTGCGATGATTCGGGAGACAGCGTTTCTTCCGAGTGTCCCCACGCTCGCCAACGCAGGCCGCGGCGGACAGCTCGCGGCGTGCTTCGTCCTCGATGTGGCCGACTCCCTCGAATCGATCTACGGAACCCTTCACCGCGCGGCCCGGATCCAGCAGGGATCCGGTGGTGTCGGCGTCGAGTTCTCGGCCCTTCGACCGCGCGGCGCGCCGATCGCGCGCTCGGGCGGACACGCGCCGGGGGTTCTCGCCTTCGCGGAGCTCTTCGCTCGATCCGCGCACGTGATGACGCTGGCGGGGCGCCGGGCGGGCGCCCACCTGGCGATCCTCCGGGACGACCATCCCGACATTGTCGAGTTCGTTCGCGCGAAGCGGCAGGCCCCCGAACGCTTCCCAAACATGGGGCTTGCCGTGGGAATCACCGACCAGCTGTTGCGCGCGGCGCGGGCGGGCGAAATGCACGGACTGCGGCACGTGCACGGCGGCTCGGGCGGGCACGTCCGCGCGCGGGACCTGCTGCTCGAGATCGCGCGCTCGATCCTCGAAACGGGCGACCCGACGCTGCTCTTCCTCGATCGCATCAATGCGGACAACCCGACGCCCGAGCTGGGCGCACTCTGCGCCACGAACCCCTGCGGTGAGCAGCCACTCCTCCCG
The DNA here is from genome assembly GCA_039714895.1 of Myxococcota bacterium. Lineage (GTDB taxonomy): Bacteria > Myxococcota_A > UBA9160 > UBA9160 > DASRUS01 > JBDLIK01. The sequence continues at coordinate 4,043 of JBDLIK010000107.1, forward strand.
AACGAGAGCTGCGTGCTGGGCTCTCTCCACCTCCCGCTGTTCGTAGGCGCGGCGGGCGCCGGGATGGACTGGGGGCGTCTGGAAGCCGCCGTGCGCGAATCAGTGCGCTTCCTCGACGACGTGATCGACGTGAACGCGCATCCGGACGGGGAGATCGAGCGCGCCACCCGGGCGACGCGCAAGGTCGGCCTCGGCACGATGGGCCTCGCGGATGTACTTCTCATGCTAGGGCTCCCGTACGGGAGCTCGGCCGCCCGCACGCTGACCGGTGAGATCCTCGCTCGCGTCAGTAGCGAAGCGCGCCGGGCTAGCGTTCACCTCGGCGAGCGGCGAGGCACCTTTGCGGACTGGCGGGGGCGGGGCCCCGCGCGTCGGAACGCTACGACGTGTGCGGTCGCGCCGACGGGCACGGTGCGCCTGCTCGCAGGAGCCTCGGCCGGCATCGAGCCCTGGATCGCGCCCGTAATCGGCGTGGACACGGACGAAGGCGTACTGCGTTGGAGCGATCGATGGCTCACGGTCTGGCTCGAGCGCCGCGGGGCAGATACGAAGCATGTGCTCGACAGCCTCGCCGCCGGGCGCTCCTTCCGAAGCTTGCAGAGCCTCTCTGCGAGCGACCAGTTCCTACTGCGGCGCGCCTGGGAGATCCCGGCGCAGGATCAGCTCGCCATGCAGGCCGCGGCTCAGCGGTTCGTCGACGGGGCCGTGTCCAAGACCGTGCACCTCGACGCGGCTCGGCGCCCCTCGCCAGAGGAGCTGACGGCCTGGACCCAGCGCGCGCGCGAACTCGGCTGCAAGGGGACCGCGTTCTTCTGCCGTTCCGCCGATACTGCGCCGCTGCGCATCGACCTGCGGCTGCCGTGCCCCACCTGTCCTCAGTGAGGGCCGGGGAGGCGACGGCTCCAGCATATTCCTGCCTTCGCAGGGCATAGTCCAGCCAATTTTGGCAGCTGTTGCACGCGTGATCCCAACTCGACCTGAGCCACGCATTCTAGCGATCGGGCTCAGCCAGGTCGGATACGTCGGGGAGTTTCGTCCATCGGTCGCGCGCGGCGTCGTATTCGCCCCCGCGCCGAAGGGCACACTCGAAGCAGATCACACCCTCGGTTCCGAAGCCGTACACGCCCTCGCGCGGGTCGACGAGCGCGCCGCAGTCGACGCAGGAGAGAAGTTCGCGAGACTCAGAACGGTGCATGTCAGGTTCCTCCGGCTCCGGGACGGGCAGTACGGTCTGCTCCAACGTGGCGCCTACCACATGGCGATCGCGGGGTGCGAGAAGCGTGGGTGGTGAGCCGGACTCTCGGTTCTGGCCAAGGCGCCCGCTCCCAGCGCTCCGAGCATGCTCGGCGCCCACGTTCCTCTGGCGGACCGGCGCACCCGACGAACACCGCACCTCGCATTCGGTGCCACGTGTGCGCAGATCTCTCCAGCCGACATGCTCTTCTCCTCTGTGCGGTCTGAACGCAAGGCCCGTGCCAGCCAGGGGCAGGGATTGGCCCGGATCCTGCACCGGAGGGTCTATGCGAAGTGCCTCCCCGAACGGGTTCGCGTGGATCTCACTGGAACCTGGTAGAAACAGATGGCAAGGGAACAGCGCTCCGAGCCGAAACTGGGAGCCAAGCCCGGAGTCGGGCGACGTCACGGGTCTGCAAGGCGACGAAAGAGGCTGAGAACGGCGCCGAAGCTACGGTTTGGTCGATTCCTCCGGGTCGTCATCACCGAAACGCCCTTCGTGCGGATGCTTCTTCTGTTGATCGTTCTCTGGTTGATCTTCTCCGTTGGGCTCTACTTCACCGAAAGCGGGATCGAGGGCACGACAATCTCCTCGTACGGGAAGGCCTTGTACTGGGGAGTGGCCGCCTTCTCGACGGCTGGGATCGCAGATACCCCCCAGGCCGGAGCCTCGCAGCTCCTGGGCGGCATCTGGATCGTCGTGGGATCGCTGGTCTTCTTCGGCACGATCGTAGGGCGCCTCTCGATCCGAACCCCCCGTCGTGGAGCCGGAGGAGCTTCCCGCGGAGGAGCGTTGAACCGGCGCGGGTCGATGAACCCTGGGAAGGCCGAGAGCGCTCAGGGTCTCTCGAGCTCGCCGCGGACAGCCTCGGCCAGGTCGCCGAGCTGGCTGGCGAGCAGAGGCAGGAGGTCATCCAGCGCCACCACGCCATCGAGCCGGCCGTCGGCGTCCACGACGGGGACGCGGCGCACCCGCTGCTGGCGCATCGTCGCGACGACCTGATCGAGGCTCCGCTCGCTCGCCAGGAAGACCGGCTCGCCAGACATGGCATCGCGAACCAGGGTCTTCTCGGGATCGAGGCACGCGGCGATCACGCGGACCACCAGATCGCGGTCGGTCACGATCCCCAGCGGTCGCTCGTCCTCCGCCACGACCACGCAGCCCACCCTCTCGTCGCGCAGGAGCTGCGCTGCCTCCCGGCACGGAGCATCGGGCGGGAGCGTGCACACCGGGCGTTGCAGCAGGGACTCGATGGACATGAAGCCGACCTCCTTCGAGGCGTGGCGGGTGCAATCCGCGTGCCCTCCCGGGCTGAGCCCGGGGCTCGACCCGGCGCAGGCTCGTGGCGCCGGCGTCGGCTCGGGAGCCCTGCGCTCCGATGGTACGGGGCGGGGTGCCACAGGTGTTGGACGACCCTCGCCCGACGGTCCCCGCTGGGCGAGGTTTGGCATGCAGTGGGCAGACGGTACGTACCTTGCATCGCCGAGGCACGGAGATTCCGAGCGGACCGGCCCGAGAAGAAGACGGATACGAAGATCCGCGAGCGCGTTCGCCGCGCTGCGCACTTCGCTTCGGGGATCGGCGCAGGCACCATCACGCTCCATCGAGGACTGTGCGATGAGCCGAAAGCGGTCCAAAGCTCCCCAGCCAGAAGGCCAGCGGCGAGATCGGCTCATCCGCGAGCGGGTGCACGATCCCTACAAGGTCCGGAGCAAGTTGCCGGACCCTACGGCCTGCCCGGAGCGCGGGGCGATGTATCGGCACGGGCGCTGGACGTGGGGCGCGCCGCCGGTGGGAGCCCACGAGACGCTGTGTCCGGCCTTGCCATCGCATCCGTGATGACTACCCGGGTGGCTACCTCGCCCTCGCGGGCGAGTTCCTGGGCGAGCACCGCACGGAGATCCTCGGGCTGGCGCGCCACGTCGAGGACCGCGAGAAGCAGGAGCATCCGCTCAAGCGCATCATGCGGGTCGAGGAGGAGGAGGGAAAGATTGCCATCACCACGACGGATCCCGATCTGGCGCGTGCCATCGCGACGCCTACCGGGGTGATCTCGACTATCGCTACACCGATGAGGGCAACGTCCTGCGAGCGCGCTGGGAGCGTTAGTGGAGAGGCATTTCCTACCCGCGGTTCCAGTCGATCGACAAGGACGTCCGAGCTGAGGGAGGCGAACATCTCATCCGACTTCCATGGTGACGCCGTCGTCACAGACTCGTCGGCCAGGCAGATGCGCCAGGCCGCCCGGCGCACCGCCGGCCTGAGCAAGCTGCTCCGACGGCGGCACGCTTCCTGCACAGGTGGAGGGTCGGAGGGGTTCCGCGATGCTTCGAGCGCGCGACCTCATGGAAGAGCACGTCGTGACGGTGAGCCCGGAAACGGCGCTCCTCGACGTCCACCGGCTCTTCGCGGAGGAGCAGATCGGCGCCGCCCCGGTGGTGGATGACGCAGAGCAGGTGATCGGAGTGATCACGAGCGCGGACCTCGTGCGCGCCGTGGAGGGGGAGCGCGACACGGCCGTGGTCGAGACCAGCTACCTGCGGGATCTGCTCCCGTATTCGTCACCCGATTGGGACAGCGTTCCCGAGGATCTGCAGGATCGGCTGGGCCAGCTTCGCGTCTCGGATGCGATGACGGAAGGGGTGGTGAGCATCTCCCCCAATGCCTCCGCTGCCGAGGTCGCGCAGACCCTGCGGAAGAACCGTCTCCACCACGTGTTCGTGATCGAGGATGGCACGCTCCGAGGCGTTGTCTCGACATATGACCTGCTACAACTCATCGAGCAGTGGAAGGAACCCTAGCGGGTGTCGGTTCCGAATCCGGACCCGACCCAGGAGTCCGGGCGGAAGCAACCACCTCGGGCCCGAGAGCAGCGTTGACGCGGATACCCAACCCCGTTCGATCGCCTTGCAGGCGCTGCGCCACGAGCGCGAGCGCTTCCGAGCGGTGGCTTCGCGGGTGACGAGCAGACAGCGCCCGGTGCCCTCTCGCCGCCGCGTGGCGCTGCCGAGCGTGCTTCGTGGTCAGAGCGAGCTGCAGAGTGCATTGCGCCACCGGAGATCGCGCAGGGCGTATACTCGCGAGGAACTCACGATCGATCAGGTGTCGCGGGTCCTGTGGTCGGCGCAGGGGATCACCAGCGCCACAGGCAAGCGGACCGTGGCGTCTGCTGGCGCTCTTCATCCCTTGGAGCTCCACCTCCTGGCGGCACACGTAGCGGGGCTTCCGCCTGGCCTCTACGACTACGACCCAGTGAACCACGCGCTGATCCGGTGCGGGGTCGAGGATCACCGCGCCGAGCTCGCCGTTGCCGCTCACCAGCAGGACTGTGTGCGGATCGCGCCCGCCGTTCTCGTCATCGCGGCCGTGTTCAAGCGAACCACCCAGAAGTACGGACAGAGAGGAATGCGCTACGTGCACATGGAGGCCGGGCACGTGGCGCAGAACGTCTATCTCCAGGCCGCGTGGCTGAACATCGGAACGGTGCTCGTCGGCGCCTTCGACG
>JBDLIK010000108.1:0-8775 GCA_039714895.1 Myxococcota bacterium
TGCTTTTCGCTGACCGAGTCGGAGACGTCGACGAGCACCACCACGTCGACCCCGGACGATCGCAGCCACTCGCTTCGCACTCCGATGCGAGGGCCGAGCAGCGCGAGCGCGATGGCGAGGGCGGCGCCCACCAGTGCAAGATCGCTCATCCACCCCGCCGGAACTCCCTGCCCCCGTGGCCCCAGCAGCCGCCGGGCGCGGCGCCGCGCGACCCCCCGGCCTAGGACGAGTGCCGAGAGCGAAGCGCAGAGCAGGACCAGCAGGGTCTCGCCCCACTCGGGATGGGCCAGGTCGGCCGCGCTCACGGAAGCCTCCGTCGTAGCACCCGGGTTGTGACCACCTCGCCGAGGAGCAGCACTCCGGCCAGGGCGAGGAAGGGCTCGGGCACGGGCTCGTGCCCCCGCAGCGCCTCGCGCTCCTCTCGGGGGATGCGCTCGAGGGCATCGATCTCCCGGTAGACGGCCTCGAGGTCGGCGGGCGTGCGGGCCTCGAACGAACGGCCGCCGGTGGCCTCGGCGATGCGCGAGAGGCCCTCGGAGTCGAGATCGTGGCGCTCGAAGCGCAGCCCACGGCCCGCGCCGCCCTGGGAGCCGGCGATCGCGACCTCCCCCTCCGAGCCGATGCCGACGGTGTGGACCCGGATGCCACGCTCGCGGGCCAGCGCCGTCGCCACATCGACGGGGATGACCCCGGCGTTGCTGCGGCCGTCGGTGAGCAGCACCACCACCCGTCCGACATCCCCCCGCGAGACGTCCGGCCCGGCCGCGAAGGAGACCCGCTTCACCGCCAGGGCGAGGGCGTCGCCGAGCGCCGTCGCCTCTCCCGCCATGCCCGGGACGACCCGCCCGAGAGCCGTCGCCAGCAGACGGCCGTCGCTGGTGAGAGGGCATTGGGTGAAGGCGGTCTCTCCGAACACCACCAGGCCCACCCGATCGCCGTCGGCCACCCGATGCAGGGCGAAGCGTCTCACCACCTCCCGGGCCAGGTCGAGACGGGTCCGCCACTCGCCATCGACCTCTGCATCGAGGGCCCGCATGCTGAGCGAGGTATCCACCACGAGAGCCAGATCGATCCCCTCGCCGGGAGGCGGGGGGCGCGGGTCCTGTGCGTGGGGGCCCGCTACGACCACGGCGAGCGCCAGCAGCGCCAACAGACGCAGCCCTCGCGAAAGCCAGGCGGCGGGATCGTGGCGCCGTCCTCCGGCGGCGCGCACCTCCTCGAGCGCAGGCCAGGCGATCCTGGGCGGCCGGCCACGCCAGGAGGCTGCCAGGGCCAGCGCGGCAGCAAGGATCAGGACGGCCAGCAGCCAGGGATGGTCCACCGGCAGGCCGGAGAAGCCTGCGCCGAGCTCGACCGGGCTCATCGCCAGCGGGCCTCCGGAGCGGCGGTGGCCACGAGCTGCCGCGCGCGCGCCAGCGTCTCCCGCAGCGCCGGCACGCCCTCGCGCCCGGGCCGGAAGCGCACGGCATCGAGGGAGGCAAGGGTCTCCAGCAGCACCGGCCAGTGCTCGTCCGCGCCCAGCGGCGGCTCGAGGGCGCTGAGCTCCTCGGTCGTGAGGCTTCGGGCCGCGACGGCAAAGCGTTGGGCGAAGAAGTGGCGCAGCGCGGCTGCGGCGGCGTCGGCGGCGCCTTCGGGTGTCTCCTCGCAGGTCGCGAGGGCCGCCTCGAGGGTGGCCTGGGCGGCGCGCCAGGCCGGCGGAGTGGGTGCTGCTCGTGCCCGCTCCCGCTCGACAGCGCGCCGATTCCGACGGATCCGCCGTACCGCGCCCACCAAGGCCACCGCTGCGAGGGCCAGCCCCGCGCCGCCGACGGCGGGTGCCAGGAGTCCCTGCTCGCCGGGCCGCTCCGAGGGCGCGCGGAACGAGAAGGGGGTCCGGCGGTCCGGGAAGCGCGTCTCCACCGACCGGACCGAGAGGGGCCGCCCCTCGAGGTCGAGCTCCTCCACCTCCTGCTCCGGCGTCTCCACCTCCACGCGCAGTGCGGGCCAGCTGAACTCTCCGATCTCTCTCGCGCGCGCGCGAATCCGGGTGCGGTGTACCCAGCGCGAGTCGTCGCGTGTGATGGGAAGTGGCTCGGAGTCGAGCAGCCAGAAACCTTCGACCTCCCGGGGAGGTCGGACGGGGCGAACCCGGTGCTCCGGCGGGGTCACCACGGTGATTTCCACCGTGGCCACGTCGCCGACGCCGAGATCCGGCGGCTCGATGATCACTGCGCCTCGCAGGGAGGCCGGAGCCGCTCGACTCCCTTCCGGAGTGGCGGGGACCTCGCAACCCGCCCCGAGCACGCCGAGCAGAAGCCATGCGACCCGGCTCGGGTTCATCCCACGCCCCCATGGACGCGCCCGGCGTGGGCGTGGAAGAAGCGCACCAGCCGTGGCAGGGGATCGCGGTCGGTGCGCAGCCAGAGGACGTCCGCACCGTCGCCCCGCAGCCGGCGTTCCAGGGCGCGCCGGCGGACCCCGCAGGCCGTGCGGTAGAGCGCTCGCGCCCGCTTCGATCCGGAATCGATGACGAGCTCGCCGCCTCGAGCTTCGGGATCCGCCAGCCGGAGCACGCCGCAGTCGGGAAGCTCCTCGTCGCGCGGATCCTGGACGATGGCTGCCACCAGGTCGTGGTGACGGGCCGCGGCCACCAGGCGCGCACGCGGGCCCCCTTGGATCGTGGGGCCCGCCAGAGACCCGTCCCGGAAGTCCGAGAGCACCACGACGATGGCTCGGTGGCTGGCGAGCCGAGGGACCCGGGCCAGCGCGGTGGCCAGCCGGGTGCCGCCGGCCGGGCGGTGCGCGCAGTCTACGACGCTTCGCACCAGCTGCCAGATGTGGGCCTCCCCGCGTCGCGCGCGCATCTCGCACACCACTTCCTCCCCGAAGGCCACCAGTCCCACGCGGTCTCCCGCATGGCCGGCCGCCACTGCGAGCAGTGCCGCGGTGTGCGCGGCGAGCTCGGCCTTCGTCCGGCTGCCGCTCGTGAAGGCCATGGAAGCGGAGACGTCGAGGAGCAGCACCAGGGTCTGGTCGCGCTCCTCGCGAAAGCGCTTGACGAACGGCTCGCCCGTGCGTGCCATGGCGTTCCAGTCGAAGTGACGGACGTCGTCGCCGGGCTCGTAGGGACGGGACTCGTCGAACTCCATCCCGACCCCGCGGAAGGCGCTCGCGTAGCCGCCCGCGGCCAGCCGGGACGCCGCCCGGCGCGACCGCACCCACAAGACGCGAGCCGCGCGGGAGAGTTCCTCCGGGAGGGGTGCCGCGGCCACCAGACTCGAGGCTCCTAGGGTGTCTCCACGGCCGTCAGCACCGCGTGGACGATGGCTTCAGGCGTGATGCCGTCGGCCTCTGCTTCGTAGGTCACCAGCACACGGTGCCGGAGCACGTCCGGCGCCACGCGCTTCACGTCGTGGGGGGTGGCGAAGTCGCGACCGTCGAGCAATGCACGCGCGCGCGCAGCGCGCAGCAGGAAGATCGAGGCTCGGGGCGACCCTCCGACGGCCACCGATCCCGCCGCGGGCCTCTCCTCGGTCCCCGGAAGACGCGCGTTCACGACGCCTGGGTCCCGGGTGGCGCGCACCAGGCGCACCGCGTAATCGATGACGGTTGCCGCTACGTGCACCGCGCCGGCCGCGCGACGCAGCGCTGCAACCGCCTCGGGGCCGGCGGCCGAGGCGATGGCAACGGGCTCCTCGGCGTCCCGGCGCACGATCTCTCGCTCCTGGTCCGCGTCGGGGTAGTCCACCACCAGCTTCAGGAGGAAGCGATCCACCTGGGCCTCGGGAAGCGGATAGGTTCCCTCGAGATCGATGGGGTTCTGGGTGGCCATCACCAGAAAGGGATCGGGGAGAGCGAGGGTCTGCTCCCCGATGGTCACCTGGCGCTCCTCCATGGCCTCGAGAAGCGCCGACTGCACCTTCGCCGGCGCGCGATTGATTTCGTCTGCCAGCAGGACGGGCGCGAAGATGGGACCGCGCCGGACCTCGAAGCGTCGCTCGTCGGGAAGGAAGACCGGCGTCCCGAGGACGTCGCTGGGCAGCAGATCGGGAGTGAACTGGATGCGCCGGAAGCCGAGGCCCAGGGCCTGGGCCAGGGTGCGGACCGCCGTCGTCTTGGCGAGCCCCGGCACCCCCTCCACGAGGACGTGACCGCCGGAGAGCAGGCCCACCAACAGCCCCTCCACCAGAGGACGTTGGCCCACCACCACCCGGCCGACCTCGTCCACGATCTTCTTGAGGGTTGCTTCGACCTGCTCCACGGCCTCAGTGTTCCACATCCTGGGGACGCCTGGCCGGGTGGGATCGTTTCCGCCGGGCGCGCTCCAGGATGCGGGTCGTGCGGATGGCCGGGACCTGCCGCAGGCGGACCACGCGCCCGTCCCAGTCGGGTGGGAGGTCCTGCGCGCGCAGGACGGCCAGCGGCCAATCTCCGCCTTTGGCGTAGATCTGCGGTCGCAGAGCCGCCAGCATCGTCCGGGGCGTGGCCTCGGGGAAGACCACCACCCAGTCCACGCAGTGGAGGGAGGCCAGCACCTCCGCCCGCTGTCGGGCGGGCACCAGCGGGCGGCCGCTTCCCTTCTGCCGACGCACCGAGGCATCGGAGTTGACCCCCACCACCAGACGATCCCCGAGGCTGCGTGCCTGTTCGAGACTGCGCACGTGGCCGACGTGCACCAGGTCGAAGCAGCCGCTGGTAAACACCACGCGCTCGCCCCGGCGCCGAGCGGCGCGCACGGCCCGCTCCGCCTGGGGACGGGAAAGGACCGCATCCCGCGCGCGCGGCTGGCGCCCCCCCCGGCTCAAGAGCCGATTCGCTCGCTGCGGGGCATCGGATCGGCGGCCTCGTCGCCCGGGAGGAGCACCGAGCGCAGCCGGCTGAGCCCGCCGCGCACGAAGGCGGGGAATCCCTCCAGCACGAAGCTGGCGGGGCCGGCGGATAGGGTCTTCACCGGGATGAGGCGCGCCTGGGGCTTTCCGAGCGGCCCGCTGAGCGCGAAGTAGGCGTTGATCAGGTTCTCGTCTTCACCGAGGAGCACACGATTGAGCAGGGGGAGCTTCGAGATCATGTTGTCGAGATTCCGGAAGAAGAACAACGCCACCACCGACTCTGCAGGATGGGGGGGGTGGACGAGGTCCACCTCTCCGCTCGCCAGCGCCCGCAGCCAGGGGCCGCGCAGCGTGAGGGACTCCGTCCGCAGCACTCCGCCGTCGAGTTCGAGAACCGCATCGATGCCGTCGTAGGGGATCACCTCGCGATCCGCCACCGGGTTGAACTCGCTGGCGAGAGCGATGGCGAGCACCGGGGGCAGCTGACGGTGGAGCTCGCCGTCACGCGCCATCGCCACGAGGGTTCCTGCTGCCTCGGCGAAGGGGGATTCAGCGGCCCGGAGGCGCCCCCCGAGCACGCCGGCGGCGGTCAGGGTGCCCTCCGCGAGGGTCCCGTCGCGGTCCAGCGACTCGGCGAGGTCGGCGATGGAGCCGTTCTCCACGGTGAAGTCGAGCCGATAGGGCACCGCCTCCGGATCGGCCAGGTTGAGTGCCAGGTCCGCGCGCAGCTCGCCTCTCGGCAGCAGATCCAGGCGCGCATCCAGCAGCTGGAGCTCGTCGTCCCGAAGCTGGAATCCTCCGCGGGAGCCTCGGATGCGCCAGGGGCCGAATCTCTGCCCATCGAGCACGAACCTTCCGGAAGCCCACGGGCCGTCGGGGTCGACCTCGCTCACCGGCTCCCAGGCCGGCCCCAGGGCGACTGTGAGGTTGAGGATCTCACTGGGGCGGCTGCGGAAGACACCGCGCGCCTTGATGGGGGCCCCCGCCCAGATTCCCTGCTGGAGCTCGAAGGAGAACCCCCCCTCGGTCGGCGCGAGGGTGGCCTGGGCGTGGTCCAGCCCGCACAGCAGCACCGGGTGACGCACCCAATCGGCCTCGAGGGTCAGCCGCGACCAGCTTGGGCCCAGCTCGGGGTTCCGACGGGCATCCAGCCAGTCCTGCAGGGCGCGCCGCCCCGGGAGCGGAGCGACCTGGGCCGTTGCTGGACAGCGGATCTCCCCAGCCGGCAGCAGGTGGGAGAGTCCGGTGATCGACGCCTCGAGGCCCGGGAGCTGCGTCCCCTTCCACTCGGCGCTCACCCGGCGCAGGTCGAGCCGATCGCCGTCGAACAACACGGTCGCCGCAACGGGGCCCAGCCGCGAGCTCTCCGAGATCCGCAGCACCGCCCCCTCCAGGCGTCCGCGCAGTTCGAGATCGCGCACCAGGGCGAGGCGCTCCTCTGGGCTGGTTCCGAAGCTCCCCAGGGAGGTCGCCACGCGCAGCTCGAGGTTTCGCAGGTCTCCGGCCTCGACCCGCGCGAGGTGGGCTTCGGCGTCCTCCCGGGCCGCCTCCGGCAGCCATCCCACCCCATCGCGCAGATCGCCCAGCGCCAGCTCGGGAGCCCGAGCCACCAATCGGACGCGTGCGTTCGGGCCCACGGGAAGCTCGAGGGTGCCCTCCAGGCCAAGGGAGAGCTTGCCGCTCGCCATCCGTCCGCTCCAGAGCTCGAGCCGGCTTTCGCTGAGCAGGAACGCCGCCTGCAGGGAGCCGCGCTCGCTGCTTCCCGCAAGCGGCGAGGCACCCGGCCGTGCCAGCCGGAACGAGAAGCGGCTCAATGCCAGATCGGCGTCGAGCCGGTGCGGCTTGTCGGCCTCCATGCGCAGCTCGAGGTGCCCTGTGGCTCGCCCTCCGAGCCCCAAGCGCCGTCCCAGCGGCGGAGCCCAGGCCGCCAGCGCAGCCAGCTCGAACTGCTCCAGGTGGAGACGGACCCGGGTGCCCCGGTCGCGGTCCGCCTCAGCATGGAGGTTCAGGCGACCCCCATCCCGGCCCCCCCGAACCAGCTCGGTCTCCAGCTGCACTCGACCGGCCTCGCCAGCGGTGTCCCGGCTCACCCGGGCGTCGAGGTCCCGCAGCACCAGGGCCGCCGCCTCCGGATCCCCCGCGCGCAGGACGGTGAGCCCGCCATCGCGGATCTCGAGGCGCGGGGCCGGCAGCGGGAGCGCCAGCAGGGCCGTCACCGCGGCATCCACCGTGTTCCTTCCCAGCTCGTAGGCGGGGCGCTCCGGATCCGCGGCCCCCGGCGACCACGCGAAGGGGGCCACGATGCGGCCGTCGGGATCTCGTTCGATCTGTAGCCGGGGCGCCTCGAAGCGCAGCCGGCGGGGCTCGATCCGGCCCAGCAGCAGGGGCAGCAGATCGAGCTGCAGGATCGCCCGCCGTACCGACAGCGCAGGTCCATCCGGTCCGGGCCAGGCGGTGATGCCGCGCCCTTCCACCGCCAGGCCGAAGCTCAGATAGAGCTGGGTCTCCTCGACGGCAACCGAGGTCCCGAGCAGCTCGCCCAGGCTCCGTTCGGTGATCTCCCTCACACGCTCAGGGAGCAGGCGCGCGCTCACCAGGAAGCCCACAGAGGCAGCGCAGGTGAATACCGCGAGCCCGATGGCCACGAGGACGAGGTTTCGGCGCAACGATCAGTCCCCCCGGGCTTCCGGTCTAGGGAGCGTCGCACACGCCACGGGGTGCGCACCCACCCGTGAGCACCGCGCTTGCAACGCCAGGGCAGCTTGCACGCCGCCGAACCGAAACTTGGGTTCAGCGAGGGATCCCATACATGCGACGAACTCCTCCATCCCCTCGGGAAAGAACGGTCTCGAGGCATGCGCGCCGGCGTCGCGCTCCATGCGCCAAGCGCTGATTTTCACTCAAGAAACTCCTCGTTCGACCGAAATCACGGGGGAACGATTCAACCCCTGTCGGCAGTGCGACCGTAAGGAGTGTGACCGTATGGAAGAGAATGGGAACGCCGGACCGATCCGCAAGAATCGGGTCCGGGAGTTGCGGGAGAACCGCCTGATGACGCAGGCGCAGCTGGCCCGCAAGGCAAAGGTCGCCCTGAGGACGATCCACAGCGTCGAGAAGGGGATGAACTGCCGGATGGACACGAAGCGCAAGATCCTGCTTGCCCTTGGCATGCGCTTCGAGGACAAGGATCAGGTATTCCCCCCGGTGAGAGTCCAGGCCCCGAGCCCCGATAGCCACAGCACCCACTAGCTTCCGGGGGAGGCCCGCTCCCCCCGCTCGACACAACCGGCGGCGTACGGTTCTCCCGTTCGCCGCCGGTCGTGCGTTCGGGCATCGGGTCTGGTGTACAGCGTTCCCCCCCGACGCTGTCGTCCTCGAGCCCTGCCGCCGCCCCGGGGTCAGCGACGCTATAGTGGGGCTTCCGTTGGGCTTGCCGGCCGGGGGAATCGTCATTCCGGATCGACTGACCCTGCTCGCCGACGTCGCGGGGATCGTCTCCCGCTCGCACGATCTCAGGGAGACCCTGGGAAACGTCGTCGATCTCGTCGCCAAGCGGCTCGATGCCGACGTCTGCTCGATCTACCTCACCGACACCGACCTCAAGCATCTGACCCTGGCCGCCACCAAGGGCCTGTCCAAGGGCGCTGTGGGTGGGGTGCGCCTGGCCTTCGGAGAGGGTCTGGTGGGCTGGGCGGCGGCCCAGCGAGAGCCCGTGGCCATCGAGAAGGCGGGGGGCCATCCTCAGTTCCGATACTTTCCGGAAACCCACGAAGAGCGCTTCGAATCGCTCATGGCAGCGCCGCTGGTGGTGGGTGGCAACTGCGCCGGCGTGCTGGTGGTGCAGACCGTCGAGTCGCGCCCCTTCGACCCCGAGGAGGTGGAGCTGCTGCGCACCTGTGCCCAGCTGCTGGCGCCGGTGGTGAGCGTCGCCCAGCTCCTGAACTTCGTGGGCCAGACCGAGGAACAG
>JBDLIK010000109.1:0-8774 GCA_039714895.1 Myxococcota bacterium
CCTGGTCCTGGTCCACGCCGCGTCCAACCTGACCATTCTCGCCACCGTGGTGCTCACGAGGGGTCGGCTGGACCTATGGTTTTTTCTCTAGAAGCCCCCGGGGGTTTCCTCCCATTCCGTCGAGGAAGATGTTTGCCCTCCGCCGTGGGAAAAGTCGTTCCCATACGCCTCGGCGCCGTCCCGCACCCTGCGGTGAGGACGCAGAATTCCCCACGATTCCAGCAGGATGGAGCCGGGTTTCCGAATCGGTCGATTTGGCATCCGGATTGCTTTTGAGGAGGGTGGCTTGCCGCAGTGGCGGCAGGCCGCCTGGGAAGGGGGAGGCCGTACGTCGCACGGGCGTGCGGCCTTTCTTTCAGAACGCGCCTCGGTGACCGAGTCGCACCGCCTGGGCGATCTCGGTGATGGTGACGAGCTGCTCCAGCGCCTCTTCGGCGTGCCCCGCGAGACACGTATCGACCAGACTGGCGCTTGCCTCGACGAGCTGCGGGTATCCGAGCTTCGCTGCGTCGTCGCGCAGCTCCGCGGCGAGCTTCGCGAGGCCCTCGAGGTCGCCGATCAGCTGCGCATCCTGCAGCCCGTCGACCCGTTCGGCGAGGCTGATCACGAAGCGCTCGATGGGCTCGTCGAGCTCGGCGTCTCCGTCGAAGGTGGAGTAGATGCGAAGCTGGCGCGCGTCTCCCATCCCGGCGGCACGTATCGGACGCGAAGGGGCGGGGGTTGACCCCCGTTCTGGGGTTCTGCGCGCTGCTTCAACTGCCGCAGCTCGCCAGCAGAGCCCGGGCGCGATCTCGGGCCTCTCGCAGGCGACTCTCCGGCGGCAGTGCGTCGCCCACCACCATCCGCTCGGGAGCCAGCAGACCCAGGCGCGGATGTGCAGCATCGGCATCCAAGACCGCGATCTCGTGCGCAGTGAGCTCGGGCAGGAGTCGGCCGAGGGCGAGGAGTCGCCCCAGCAGCTTCTCCAGCGCACCCACCAGCCGGGCGGGATGGGTCAGCTCCGAGAGCCGCTGGGCATCGTCCAACGGTTCGAAGACGAGCGCTGCGCCCATCTGCCCGTGCAGCCAGGCCCGGGGACGCGGAGCAAGCCCGCGCAGCCAGAGCAGGTTGGCCATGGCCCAGAGCTCCCGCCCACGCCGCCGGCTCGCAGCCGGCACCCGACGGGTCCAGGTCGAGGCGGTCTCCGATCCCTGTCGCCGCAGGGTGCGGCTGGCTCCATCGCGGCGTTCCCATCCGAAGCCTTCGACGGCCGGAACCGGTTCGAAGCGGCGACCCTTCCGGGTGGTGGTTCGACGCAGGTGGGCGAGATCCTCGAGGGCAACGCGCGGGGCGAGCCCCGCCAGCTCCCGCCACCAGCATCGGGCCGCCCGGCGGCTGCCCGTGTAGGCGAGCAGAAAGCGCCAGCGCTCGGCGTTCGACACCTCGGGCAGGCGGCGGTCGAGACGCACGAGGGCGGGGACGCAGGCGGCCCGGGGCACCGGGCCCGACCGCATGCGGGCACGTTCGAAGTCGATGACGAAGAGCTCGGGCTCGGGTCCGAGGCGGGCGAGGAAGTTGTTGGGCGCGAAGTCGTCCTGACGCAGACCGGCCTGGTGCACCTGTCGGGCCAAGCGGCCGAAGGCCGCGGCGAGGGCGAGACGCGACCGGCGGGAGAGACTGCGGTCGTTCTGGAGCTGCATCAGGTCGGCGACCCCCGCCAGCCGGGGCACCAGCAGGAAGCACGCCTCCAGGCGCCCGCCCCGGTGCCGCTCGCCCCAGGCCACGGGCAGGGGCGTCGGCAGGCCTCGCCCGTGGGCGGTGCGGGCCAGTCGCTCCTCCCGGCGGGCCTTGGAGCCGCGCAGTCGGCGCCAACAGGCGGCGAGCCCCACGTAGTGGTTCACCTTGAGGAGGTGCTCGCTGCCGTCGCCCAGTCGCACGTCGTAGAGCTGCTTCCGCCGACCGGACTTCTGGTCCTTCAGGCGGCCTGCCTCGATGTCACCCACCACGGAGCCAAGCTGTGCGGTCAGGGCCTCTCGGTCACTTCCGAGCACCCGCCAGAGCACGCCCCCGGCCTCGACCCCAGCGCACGCCATTCAGTGCTGCTCGGAGGACACCAGATCGAACTCGAGGCGGGTTCCATCGGGCGCTTCCACCACCAGCTTCAGCTTGCGCTGCGCTGGAAACTCGGCGAGGCGACGCCAGTCGTCGCTGCCCCGGCGGATCTTGGAGAAGCGCACCGTCCCGCCCTGGAAATCGATCTCCCGCTCCTCGGAGCCCGGCGAGAGGATGCGCAGCCGGCCACGCGCGACGTCGTAGGAGAAGCCACCCTCGCGCTTCAGGATGCTGGTGAACTCGCGCTGGGCCATGTCCGGGCGCGGGGGGCCTCGCCGCAGGAAGGAGAGGAAGCCGATCACGTTGGGCGTGGGCCCACGGGTTTCGGTGACGCAGGCCGCTTCGGGAGGGATGTCGAGGTCGTAGAAGCGCAGCCGGTTCACCGGGGGCTTGATCTGCCGCGGGCCCACATCCACCGCGATTCGTCGGAAGCCGCGGTGTGCCACGCCCTCGAGCTCGCACACCAGCGGGGCGCGGAAGTCCCCGCGCGCCCAGTGCAGCGCCAGCCCGTTCACATCCGGCTCCGTCTGCGCGCGGGCCGGAGCGGGAGCCAGGAGCAGGGCCGCCCCCAGCAGTCCCAAAGCGAAAGCGGAGCCCCGGGGCGTGGGCATCCGAGGCGAGCACGGGCCGTCCACGGGCATCTCGGCGCGGAGACTAACACGGTCCAGGGGCACGGCGACGGCGATCGCTTGACGATCGGGCAGGGCTGGACGACCGTCGCCGACATGCGCTGCTTCGCCTGCGCTGCCGTCCGGGAGCTCGCGAGCGGCGAGCGCGTGGGGTTCCGCGAGGCCTGCGAGGCCTGCGGAGCGGATCTCCACGCGTGCCGGAACTGCGCGCATCACGAGCCCTCGGCGTACAACGAGTGTCGCGAGTCGAGTGCCGAGTGGGTCTCCGACCGCGAGACGGGAAACCGCTGCGACTATTTCGTCCCCGGGTCGGGGGTCGGGCGGGCCGGGGACGAGCGCGACCGGGCGAAGGACGCCCTCGACGGGCTCTTCAAGAGGCGATGACGGGCTGCGGGCTTCGCCCGCAGCCACCGGCTGAGCCTTCGCGGTGTCGCGACCCTGCGCCGCTTCGCTCGCGGGCGGACCCAGCGCAAGCGCCGAAGACGCGCGCAGCCCTCTTGGCGGGCGCCCGCTTCGCTCGCCTTCGGCTCGCTGCGCGGCGGCTTCGCCGCCTTGCGGAGCCGAGCGTAGCTGTGGTGGTTCCGGGCTCAGCCCGGAACCGGACCCACAACCAGGAACTCGAAGAGGGTGTGGCCGATCTGGATCGTGTCGCCGTGGTTGAGGGGGGCGCCGCGCACGCGCTTGCCGTTCACCTTCGTTCCGTTGGTCGACTGCAGATCCTCGATGGTGAAGGCGTCGGCGCTGTCGTCGAAGACCAGAATCGCGTGCTCGCGGCTGATCCCCTCGTCGAGCAGGGTGATGTCGGTGGTGGGGTTGCGCCCGATCAGGGTCTCGTCTTCCCCGAGCTCGTACTGCATGCCGTCGAAGCCGCCGTTGCGGATGACGAGGATCCCGCGCGGTCGCTGGGTCGCCTGGGGCGACGTCATGAGGCCCTCCGATCCGACCCGCAGATCGGCCGAGAGCCCTCCCGGCTTGAGCGGCGCCCCGGCGCCCGAGAGCTGCGGGCGCAGCCCGCAGCCCGCTGAAGCAACACACGAGCGAAGCGGCGCATGCCCCGGGGTGACGCTGGAGCACGACCGATGGCTGCGGGCGTAGCCCGCAGCCCACTAGAGCCGGCGGTGACTCAGGCAGGGCAGCGAGGCGCGGATGCGGTCCTGGGCCTCCAGGTCGCAGTCCGCCAGGATCGCGCAGGGCCCGTCGCCCGCCTGGGCGAGGACCAGGCCCCAGGGATCGACGATCAACGAGCGGCCGTGGCTGCTGCGATCCTCGCTGTGGCGCCCCCATTGGGCCGGGGCGATCACGAAGGCCTGGTTCTCGATGGCCCGGGCGCGGAGCAGGACCTCCCAGTGATCGCGGCCGGTCTCCCGCGCGAAGGCGCTGGGGACCGCCAGGAAGCGTGCTCCCTGGGCAGCCTGGGCGCGGTAGAGCTCGGGAAAGCGCAGGTCGTAGCAGATGGAGAGCCCGATCCCCCCGAACGGGGTGCCCGCCACCACGACTTCCTTCCCCGGCGCGATCGCGGCCGACTCCGCGAAGCGCCCGCCTCCCTGGCCGCGAAGGTCGACGTCGAAGAGGTGGATCTTGCGATAGGTCGCCGCCAGCTCGCCCTCCGGTGAGAGCAGCACGCTGGTGTTGTGCACTCGGCCGTCACCCGGTCCGGCTTCCGCGAAGCTGCCTCCGAGCAGCCAGATGCGGTGGTGGCTTGCCAGCTGACGGAGCGCCCCGACGATGGAGCCGTCGAGGCCCTGGGCGCAGGGGATGGCAAGACCTTCGCGGCGCAGGAAAGCGAAATTCTCCGGCAGCGCGACCAGTGAGGCCCCGGCGCCCGCGGCCTCCGCCACCCGCTCCCGGGTGGCGCGCAGGTTCGCTTCGAGGTCGTCGGTGGACTGCAGCTGAATGGCCGCGACGCGCACGCTGCGAGGATACCCGAGACCCCGCTTGACGCCCCGCGCCCGGACGCGTAAGCAGCCGGTGTCCCCCTCCACAGGAGTTCGATGTCCATGGCCGCGCGCGTGGCAGATCGGGACCTGCGGCTCGAGGCGGGTGGCGCGCTGACGCCGACCCTGCCGCGGGCCCACGGCGTCTCGAGGGCGGAGGTGCGGGCCGCACTCACCACCCTGGGACCCGCCATCCGCGAGCTGCTCGGGCCTCGCGCGCCTTCGGGATTCCTGGCGTTGCCGTTGCGCCGGACGATGCAGCGGGAGATCCTCGCCGCGGCCCGCCGTTGGCGCGAGCGAGGGGTGCGCGACGTCATCCACGTGGGCATCGGGGGATCGTCCCTGGGCGCGGAGACGCTCTTCCGGGCGCTTGCGCATCCCTTCCACAACGAGTTGCCCCTGCGGAAGCGCCGGGCGCCGCGTGCGCACTTCGTCGACAACGTCGACCCGGAGACCCTGGCCGCGCTCCTCGACGTGGTGGATCTCGACCGCAGCGTGATCCACGTGGTCTCGAAGTCGGGCAGCACCGTGGAGACTGCCGCGGGCTTCCAGACGCTGAGGCGGCTGCTGGGGCGGGGAGCCCGCCTGGCCCGCCACTGCATCTTCACCACCGGCGACGGAGGCCTCGCCCAGCTCGCCCAGCGGGAGGGGGTCGAGGTGCTGGCCTTCCCCGAGGATGTCGGAGGTCGCTACTCGGTGCTCTCGGGCAGCGGGCTGCTGACGCCCGCTCTCGCCGGCGTCGACGTCGCCGGTGTCATGGCCGGCGCCCGCCGCTACCGCGCTCGCATCGAGAAGGCCGCGCCCTCCCGCAACCCTTCCGCGGTGGCCGCTGCCATCGCCTTCCGGCTCGCCGAGCGCCGTGGCAAGGGTCTGCAGGTGCTGATGCCCTACGCGGACGCGCTCGAGCCCCTGTCCCGCTGGTTCGTCCAGCTCCTGGGCGAGAGCCTGGGCAAGACTCGCAAGCGGGGGCGCCGAGTAGAGGCCGTGGGCCAGACCCCGCTCGCGGCGCGAGGGACCACCGATCAACACTCCCAGGTGCAGCTGTTCGTCGAGGGTCCGGCGGACAAGCTCGTGGTCTTCCTGGTTCCCGAGCGTTCCCGGCAGGAGGTGCGGATCGGCGGCGGCGAGCCGGCGCGCTACCTCGAGGGCATCGGGCTTGGGCGGCTGCTCCGCGCCGAGCAGCGGGGCACGGAGGTGGCGCTGGCGCGGGCCGGGCGCCCGACGCTCAGCTGGCGGATCCGCCGGGTGGACGCTCATTCGATGGGCCAGCTCTTCCTGGCGCTGGAGCTGCAGACGGCGCTGCAGGCCGTGCTCTACGGGATCGATGCCTACGACCAGCCCGGCGTCGAAGCCGGAAAGGTGGCCGCCTTCGCGCTGCTGGGGCGGAAGGGCTATGAGGCCGAACGCGCCGCCATCGAGCGCCTGCGCATCCCCCGCTGGACTGTCTGAGGTCGCCCCAGCGGCTCCGCGACCGCAAGCGCCGGCAGGCGCGCGCAGCGAGGCGCAGCCGAGCGAAGCCTGTGGTGCCTGCGGGCTCTGCCCGCAGGCGGACCCACAACTAAGAACGGAACTGCTGCGGGTCGACGCCGGTGCGGCGGATGACGTCGTAGAAGTCCTTGCGGTCCTTCTTCGCCAGCCTTGCGGCCCGGCTGATGTTCCCCTTGCAGCGGCGCAGGAGACCCGTCACGTAGCGCGTCTCGAAGGCGCGCTTGGCCTCCTTGAAGGACGGCACCTCGGCGCCATCGGCGCCGAGCAACAGGGCCTCGGCGCTGATGGCCCCCTGCCCGGACAGGCGCACGGCCTGCCGCACCCGCTCGCGCAGCTCGCCCACGTTGCCGTCCCAGGCTTCCGAGACGAGCCAGGCCCGAGCGTCCGGCGTGAAGCCCACGGCGGGGGTCCCCTCCTCGGCGGCGATGGTGCCGAGGAAGTGCGCCGCCAGCGGCAGGATGTCTTCGGTGCGCTCCGAGAGCGGGAGCAGATGAATCTCCTGATGGGGAAGGTCGCCGAACCAGGACGAATCGACGGCGGTCTTCGTCACGAAAACGCGCGCCGTCAGCGCCTGCTCCTCGCCGTCTCCCTCCCGGCGGAAGCGGCCGTCTGAGATCGCGCGCAACAGCTGGGTGCGCAGGCTTGGCTGTAAGCCCTCGACATCGGCGAGCAGGATCGAGCCCCCAGCGGCGGCGGCGAGGCGGCCCTCGTGAGCGCCGGGAAGACTGGCGTGGACCCCGGCGCTGCACCCGAAGATCTCCCGGGCCTGCAATGCCTCGGGGATCGCGGCGCAGGACACGACGTCGAAGGGACGGTCCCTGCGCGCCGACCAGGCGTGGATCGCGCGGCCCAGAAACTCCTTGCCGGCTCCCGGCGGACCCGCCAGCGCGACCGGCAGCTCGTTGCGCGCCAAGTTGCGCGCCTGCTCCATCGCCCGTTGGGTGGCAGCACTCGCTCCGACGATGCGATCCTCGCGGCGCCGCCCCACCCGGTCCCCCAGGGCGGCTGATTCGACGCCGATGGCTCGATCCTCGGTCCCCATGGATGTCCCCCTACCACTACACCGGCTGGAAACTATTGAGAACACGCACCCCTTGTCAATGGAATTGCGTGGAGGCTTCGACAATCAGGCTCGGGGTTGACCCCCCCGGGCGGCTCGTGATAACCGAGTCTAGGGGGGTTCCGGCAACGATGCCCACTCAGGAAGCTCTTCCCCGAGGGGAAGCGAGCCGCATCCGGCGCCTGCCGGAGGGACTCGTGGACCAGATCGCGGCCGGAGAGGTCGTCGAACGCCCGGCGTCGGTGGCCAAGGAGCTGGTGGAGAACGCCCTGGATGCCGGAGCCCGCCGGATCGTCGTGGAGGTGCGCGGCGGCGGGGTCGAGCTGGTGGCCGTGACCGACGACGGCTGCGGGCTCTCTGCCGCTGAGGCGCGTCTGGCCCTGGAGCGCCACGCCACCAGCAAGCTCCGCGAGGCCGCCGACCTGGCTCGCATCCGCACCTTTGGGTTTCGCGGGGAGGCTCTCCCGGCCATCGCGTCGGTCTCCCGGCTCCGGCTGCGCTCCCGCCCCGGCGACGCCGAGCAGGGGACGCTGATCCGCGTGGAGGCCGGACGGGTCGAGGAGGCGCGGGCGGTGGGGGCACCGCCGGGCACCCGGGTCGAGGTGGCGGATCTCTTTCACGCGGTTCCGGCCCGCCGCAAGTTCTTGAAGACCCCGGTGACCGAGTGGGGCCACGTACTCGACTGGCTGTCCCGGGCGGGCCTCGCCCTGCCGGACGTCCACTTCGAGATCCAGCGCGACGACCGGCGAGGGCTCGTCTGGCCGGCCTGCTCGGACCCGCTGGATCGCATCGCCGCCGTGCTCTCGGAACGGGAGGCGGAGGCGCTCGTGTCGGTGGAGCGGGAGGAGGGGAGGGCGACGCTGCAGGGCTTCTTCTCGAGGCCCGACGTCCATCGCCCCACGGGCACGGGCATCTACCTCTTCGTGAACGGACGCCCGGTCCGCGACCGACTGCTCCGGCACGCACTGCTACACGCGTATCGGGAGGTGTTGCCCCGGGGCCGCTTTCCGACGGCGTTGGTGTTCCTCTCTCTGCCTCCGGACGAGGTCGACGTCAACGTGCATCCGGCGAAATGGGAGGTGCGCTTCTCCGATCCGCGCGCCATCCATCATCTGCTGGGGGCGGCCGTGCGAAGCGCCTTCGAGTCGCGCGCCTGGCTGGTGGCCCCGGGGGCTGGGTCGCCGGAGCACCGCTTCGTCCGCACCCCCACGGTGGCAACCGCGCCTGCGACCGCCGCCGAGCTGCCCGGCGACTGGCGCTTCGCCGCGACCCCGGACCCGGGGACGCCGGATCCCGCTCCGACGCCCGAGGCGGCGATGCGATTCGCGGACCTGCGACCCCTCGGTCAGCTGCTCGGCACCTACCTGGTGCTCGAGCAGAAGGACGGCCTGCTGCTCGTGGACCAGCACGCCGCCCACGAAAGGGTTCTCTACGAGCGTCTTCGGGCCGGATGGCTGGAATCCCGGGTGCCGCGCCAGGCGCTGCTGGCGGCCGAGGTCGTCGAGCTTCCCGGAGCAGCCTTCGCGGCCGTGGAAGGGCAGAGAGAGCTTGTGGTTCGCCTCGGCTTCGAGG
>JBDLIK010000110.1:0-8748 GCA_039714895.1 Myxococcota bacterium
CAGGTGCGCAGGCCCTCCACGCGCAGGAGGTCCGAGCCCCGCTCGGTCACGAGGCGATCTCCGCCGCCACCGCGTGGCAGCTCGCAATGTGCCCGGACCCGATCTCGGTGGCGCCGGGAACCTCGCAGCGACACAGGTCGAGGACCCGTGGGCACCGCGTCTGGAAGCTGCAGCCTGGCGGCCACTCGCCCGGCGCGGGGACGGTCCCGGGGATCTCGGCGAGCGGCTCCCCACGGTGGGCCAGGGCCGGGATGGAGCGCAGCAGACCCTGGGTATACGGATGACGCGCCGCGCCCAGCACGGCCGTGCGTTCCCCCTCCTCGACGATGCGCCCCGCGTACATGACCGCCACCCGGTCGGAGAGCTCGTTCACGACGCCGAGGTCGTGGGTGATGAGCAGGATGGCGGTACCCATCTGATCGCGCAGCTCGCGCAGCAGCTCGAGGATCTGCGCCTGGATGGTGACGTCCAGGGCCGTTGTGGGCTCGTCGGCGATGAGCAGCTTCGGCTCGGCGGCGAGCGCCATGGCGATCATCACGCGCTGCTTGAGGCCGCCCGAGAGCTCGTGGGGGTAGGCGCCGAGCCGCTGCACCGGGTCGGGGATGCCGACGCGCTCGAAGAGCCCGGCGGTGCGGACCCGGGCCTCCTGCGCGCTCACCCGCCGATGCAGACGGATCGCCTCCACGACCTGGTCGCCCACCGTCACGACCGGGTTGAGACTGGTCGTGGGCTCCTGGAAGATCATGGAGATCTCGCTGCCGCGCACCGCGCGCATCTCGGTCACCCGGAGCGATCGGAGCTCGCGCCCCGCGAGGGACACCCGGCCGGCGTCCACCCGGCCCGGCCGCGGCACGAGGCGCAGGATCGAGAGCGCCGTCATCGACTTGCCGCAGCCCGACTCGCCCACCAGGGCCAGGACCTCCCCGGCCTCGATCCGCAGGTCCACCTCCTCCACCACGGCGACGCGTCCTCCGTCCGCCGGAAACGTCGTGGTGAGGCCCTCGACCTCGAGCAGGGCGGTCACAGATCCTCCCGCAGGGTGCGGGGGTCGAGGATGTCGCGGATGGCGTCCCCGACGAAGTTCACGGCGAGGATCAGGACGAACAGAGCCGTGCCTGCCGCCGTGAGGTTCCACCAGATGGCCGGGTCCCGGGAGAGCTCGTCGCGGGCCTGGTCGATCATCTGCCCCCAGCTGCCGTCGACGCCGATCCCCAGTCACGAGAGCACCGCCTCGGAGAGCACCAGGCCCGAGAAGGTGAGGACGAAGGTGATGACGATCAGGTGCGAGAGGTTGGGCAGGATGTGGCGCAGGATGATGCGCGTGTTGGACACCCCGAGCGCGCGAGCTGCCTGCACGTAGTCGAGCTCTCGCAGCTTGAAGGTCTCGCCGCGGGTCAGCCGGCAGAACCCTACCCAGCCCGTGACCGCCAGCGCGACGCAGACCGAGAACGTGCTGCGACCCATCACCATGATGAGCGCGATCAGCAGCAGCAGGCCCGGCATGGAGGCCAGCGTGGACATCACGAAGAACACGAAGTCGTCGATGAGCCCGCCGAAGTAGCCGGCGGACACCCCGAAGAGAAGCGCCAGCGGGATGGCGATCAGGCTGGTGAGCCCTCCGATCAGGAGCGCCACGCGGGCCCCCTTCAGGGTCATGTAGATCACGTCCCGCCCCAGGATGTCGGTGCCCAGCGGATGCGCCCCGGGGTGGCGCAGGGGAAGCCCGTCGTAGAGATCCACCTCCGCCAGCGGCGCAGAGTAGCTACGCTCCTGGGTGTCGAGGAACGAGCGGTCGACGATGCTCTTGGCCTCGCTGGCGGCCACCACGTCCTCGCCTCCTTCGACCCCGCCCACCCAGGCGATGGAATCGAGGGTCGCGATGGCCACGTAGAGCCCCAGCACCAGGAGCGCCAGAGGGCGCCTGCGCCAGAGCTCCCGAGCGGCGTCCCGCCAGATCGGGTTCCCGCGCACGAAGACCCCCACCCCCACGCCGGCACCGAACAGCAGCACGACCGCCAGATTCGAGACGACCCAGGGCTCCATGGGTCAGCCGAGCCTCACGCGCGGGTCCACCAGCGCGTAGCTGATGTCTGTCAGGATCTGACCCAGGATGAAGGCGAGAGAGAAGATGTAGACCATCGTGCGCAGGGTCGAGAAGTCGTTGCCGTTGATCGCATCCACGGTCAGCGAGCCGAGCCCGGGGATGCCGAAGAACGACTCCAGCAGCAGCGCTCCGGTGAAGAGGAAGGGGATCGCGAGCACCACGCGGGTGAGGATGGGGATCATGGCGTTGCGCAGCACGTGGCGCGCCATGATGCGCCCTTCCCCACAGCCCTTGGCGCGCGCCGTACGCACGTAGTCGCGGCCGGTCTCCTCCAGGAACACCGTGCGGTAGAAGCGCACGTCTCCCCCGAAGCCATGGACGACGCCCACGAGCACGGGCAGCGCGAGGAAGCGGGGCAGGAGCTCCAGGGAGGCGTCGAAGCCCGAGATCGGGAACCAGCGCAGCAGCTTCCCGATCAGGTACTGGCCTCCGATGATGAACAGCAGCATCGAGACGCTCATGGCCAGCACGCAGAGGAAGACCCCCATCCGGTCGATGTAGCTGTCCCGGAAGAAGGCCACGAGGAGCGACAGCACGACCCCCACCACGAGACCCAGCACGAAGAGCGGCACGGTGAGGGCGAGGCTGGCCCCCACCCGTCTCCGCAGCTGATCCGCGATCAGCGTGTCGTCCGCGTCGCTGCGCCCGAAGTCGAAGCCGAAGCGCAGCGACTCCTCGCCCGACTGCGGATCCTCCTGCCAATGGAAGGGTAGGGCTCGCCTGTAGTGATCGCGGAGCAGGTTGTCGTCCCAGCGCTGCCAGGGCCAGAGCGGCTTGTCGTAGCCATGGATCACCTTCCACTGCTCGATGACCTCGGGGAGGGCCTTCTCGCCCAGGGCGCGGCGGGCGATGTCGTCGGGGTCGGTGATCGCGAAGAAGAGCACGAAGAGAAAGAAGAGGACCCCGATCACCACCCCGACGCCGTAGAGCAGGCGACGCACCACGTACGCGAGCATCTACTGCCGCTCCCGCAGGAAGGTCAGGATCCCGGGGATGAGCAGCGCCGTGCCCACGCCGAGGAGCGCGTAGGCCGGCCACACCACCGGCCGGTTCCAGGCGAGCCTGCTGGCGGCGCGGGCGGCGGGGTCGATGTCCCGGTACTTCGTCGTGGGAAAGGAGAGCCCCGCGGGCTTGAGCCCCACGAGCCAGCCGTGGTAGAGCGCGTAGTCCTCCGGGTGGAGGAGCGGTACCCAGGGGCTCTCCCGCTCCACGATGCCGCGCATCTCCTGGATGACGCGCAGGCGCTCGGGGCCGTTCTCCATCGCCTTCATGGTCAGGAAGAGCTCGTCGAAACGCGGGTCGGCGAAGTTGGAGGTGTTGGGGCCACCGCTCTTCGAGCGGGCCATCTCGGACCAGAGCAGGAAGAAGAAGTTCTCGGGGTCCGGGTAGTCCGCCACCCAGCCCCATTGGAAGAGCTGGTAGGCGCCATTGCGCACCTTCTCCTGGAACTGGTTGTAGTTGGTGGCCGCCACCTCCACGTCGAGTCCGAGCTTGCGCCAGGCCTGTACGAAGAACTGGTAGCGCAGCAGGCCCTGCGCCGAGGTGTCGTAGGTGTCGAAGGTGAGCCGCAGCGGCTTGCCGGTCTCCGGGTCGAGGCCGTCCGCATAGCCGGCCTCGGCGAGGAGCTCCCGGGCGCGAGCCAGGTCGACCTGGCGGTAGGGGTTCCGGTACCCGGGGTCGTAGCCGAAGATGCCCGAGGGCAGCGGCGACTGGGCGGGGATGCCCCGCCCGTTGTTGAAGAGGCGGGCATACTCCTCCGCGTTGATCACCAGGCTCATGGCCTGCCGAAGCTTGCGCGCGCGGGCAGCTCCCGCGCGCCCCACCACCGCATCGTCCATGTTGAAGCCCAGGTAGTAGACCGAGGGGATGACGGACTTCTCGAGCCGGATCCCCAGTGCCTCCATCTCCGGCGAGAGCCGGTCCTCACGGATCACCTTGTCGAAGCTCTCGCGGATCACTCCGGCGGCGTCATAGTAGCCCTGCAGGAACTTGTGGAAGGCGGGGATCGACTCCTTCTCGCGCCGGAACTCGACCCGCTCCACGAAGGGCAGCGGCCGTCCCGCCAGACGGGGCGGGATCCGGCCCGCCTCGAGGTCGCCGGGCGCGCCCTCGGTGGGGAAGCTGGCGCCGGGCGCGCGCCACTCCGGATGGCGCACGCCGTACCATGCGTCGCTCTTCTCCAGGATCATGCGGTCGTGCTTGTCGTAGACCGCGAGCCGGTAGGGGCCGGTGCCCACGGGATGGTCTTTGAAGTGCGCCCTGCCCTCCTCGCCGTCGTAGTAGGCCACGGCCTCCCAGGGCACGGGGGTCGTGAAGGGCATCGCGAACCAGTAGAGGATCTGGGGATAGGGAGCCGCGAGAACGATCTCGAGGGTCGTCTCGTCGACGACCCGGGCACCGTCGATGCCCCCGAGCGCCGCGTACTGCTCGTGCACGGGGAGGGCCGCGAACCCGGGATCGGCCTCCCGGCGGGCCACCAGCGCCTCCGAGAACGCCCGGAACCCCACCAGGTTCGAGAAGGGCTCCGTGACGGGGCTGTTCACGGCCGGGTCGGCGATGCGCTGCAGCTCGAAGGCCACGTCGGCCGCGAGCACTGGCCGGGTACGCATGCCCTCCTGATGGGCCTCGAAGCAGGCGTCCTCCTGGAAGACGAGATCGGGCCGCAGCTCGAAGCGGTAGACGACCTGCCCCTCGCCGGTGTGACGCCCCACGGGCACCTTCCGCGCCAGCGCCGGGATCAACGTGTACGGCCGCTTCAGGTAGTGGTACTCGAGGAGCGTGTCGTAGACGTTGCCCGTGATCCGATGCTCTCCGGTCGTATAGGCGACCGCCGGGTCGAGGGTGCGAGGGGCCTCGCGATAGTGGGTGTAGAAGATCTTGCGATCCTGATCGGCCCCCGGGTAGGGGTCGTTCGTGCAGGCGAAGCCCAGGAGCCCCGCCACCACCGGGACGAGCGCGGCCCGGCTCATCCCCGTTGCCCTCCCTCCCGTGCAGGAGCCGCTTCCAGCGCGAAGGTACCGGGGGGAAGTGGAGGATTGAGCTCGACCTGCTGGAACGAGATCTCGGCTCGCGCGGAGGCCGCCGGGAAGTCCAGCACGATGTCGTGGGCGAAGCGACTCTCGCCGACGGTCCGGTAGTCGTCGAAGAGGGCCCGCCAAGCGAGCTCCCCCGCCGGCGCGCGCACCTCGAACTCGCGCAGGTTGGCCTCGTCATCGAAGCGCAGTCGCCGCAGACCCACGCCCTCGCCATCCTCGAGCTCTACCCACACGTTCCCGTCCGAGAGCAGGGCCGCCGACCCGGGGCGGGCGTGCGCTCCGAGATCGGGCACGCCGAGCAGCACCTCCACGGCGGCCTCGGGGCGCAGGGGAAGGCCGGCCACCTCGTAGAGAAGATCCGGGTGCATCTTGCCTCGCTCCACGCTGCGCTCCGAAGCGCGGAAGAGCTGGAACTCGCTGCCGTCGGAGACGAGCACCGCCACGAGCTGGTTCAGCAGCCCCTGGATCTCCACGCGCAGCCGCGCGGGCCTCTCGGCCACCAGGATCTGCCGCGAGCGGCTCGACCCGGCTGGGCTGTCGAGGGACACGCGGGCCACGCCTCGCAGAGAGTGGCGGGAAACTGCGCGAGCCGCGAGAGCGTCGAGGAGGCGGCCGGCCCTGGTGTCGTCGGGCGGGAGAGGCGTCGCGGTGGGGAGGCTTCGGCAGCCCGGCGCGAGGAGCAGGAGCGCGGCGAGGGCGAGCGCCCAGCGGCTCACTCGGCTTCGAGCTCCCGGCGCAGCGACTCGGTCTTCCCGCGCAGCTCGGGCTGCTCGGTCTCGCGCGGCTGGAGCTCGAGGGCCGCCTCGTAGCTCTCGAGGGCTCGGCGCTTGTCCTCCATCAGCAGGTAGGCGTCCCCCAGGTGTTCGGAGATGACGGGATCGCCACCGGTGAGCTCCGCGGCTCGCTGGAGCTCGCGGATGGAGCGTTCGAGGAAGGCCCGACCGGCCGACAGGTCGCCTCCTTCGATGAGAGGCCGGGCTCGCATGTAGTAGATCCAGCCCAGGCTGTCGGTGATGAAGCCATCGTCCGGACGAACCTCGAGCGCCCGCTCCACCAGCCGCTCGGCCTCGTCGAGCCGCTCGCCCTGCTCGGCCCAGGTGTAGCCGATGTAGTTGAGCGCACCCGCGTGGTCCGGGTTGTGCTCGAGGACCTGCTGCATGTAGACCAGCGCCTGCTCCGGCTGTCCAGCCTCGCCGTAGAGCACCCCGAGGTTGTAGAGCACCTCGGGGTCGTCCGGAGACTCTCCCAGCAGCGCCTGGAGGAAGGCCAGCGCGCCGTCGAAGTCGCCGGCTTTCGCCTGCAGGCTGGCGAGGTACAGGTCGAGGGGCCGCGCCGACTGGTGCTCGCGGGCCTCGAGTACCTGGGCGAGGGCCTCCTGGTAGCGGCCGCTCCGCTCGAGGATGCCGGCGATCTGGGTGCGGGCGTCGACGAAGCGGTTGTGACCGGGGGGAATGCGCTCGAGGACGGCGATGGCCTCCTCGTTCCGCCCCTGGCGCCGATGCACGACCCCCAGGAGATAGGTGATCTCGTGCTGACGCGGATCCCCCTCCAGCACGCGCTGGAAGCGTTCGGCCGCGGAATCGTAGCGGCTGTCTCGCAGGTCGTAGTAACCGAGGCGCATGCTGGCCATGCGGTCGCCGTGCTCTCGCTCCAGGCGTTCGAGGATCAGAACCGCTTCGTCGGTCTCCCCCTGTTCGTCCAGCGCCTCGGCGAGGCGGGAGAGGGTCTGGCGGTGGTCCGGATATCGCGCCAGCAGCTCCCGATAGATCTCGATCTCGGCGACGCGATCCTGCTGGTCCCGGTGCAGCGCGGCGATCTGGTGGTAGACGGCGAGCTCGTCGACGTCGCGCTCGAGTGCCTCGCGCAGGACGGCTTCGGCGGCAACGGCATCGCCGCTTCGCTGGTGAACCTGGGCCAGGGCGAAGACGGCGCCCAGCGAATCGGGCTGGTCGTCCACCAGCCACTCGGCCACGCTCCGGGCCTCCACCAGGTGGCCGCTCTCCAGGTGGATGTTGTAGAGCAGGAGGGCCGCGTCCTCCGAGAGCGGGTCGCCGGCGGGCCCCCGCAACACCACGTCGGCGGCAGCGGGGTCGCGGCGGAAGCGGTGGAGGGTGCCGACGAACAGCCGCAGCTCGGTGGCATGGGGATCGAGGGCCAGGGCCTGCTGGGCGTACTCGACGGCAGCCTCGAGACGGCCGCGGCGCGCGGACATCTCGGCCAGCTTGCGCAACAGGTAGGCCGAGTCGGGGTCCTTCTCGTGGGCCCGGAGGTAGGCCCCGAAGGCCTCGTCCACCCGGCCCTGGAGCTCCAGGTCCTGTCCCACCAGGACGTCGAACTCCGGCGGGGCTCCCGGACGATCGAAGCGGGTGGATTCGCCCTCGCCCGGGCCGAACAGGGGTGCGCAGGCGGTGAGGCCCATCAAGGCCACGGCTGCGAGCCGCGACCCACTTCGCCGGCGGTGGGTGTGCATCCAGCGTCTCTTCGGCGCGCACGGCCTCGGGATCAAGCCCTTAGCCGGAGAGGAAGCCCTTGCGCTCCAGGAAGCCCACGAGCTCGCTCACGCTCTCCTCCAGGGTCTGGCGGTTCGTGTCGAGCACGAGCTCGGGACGCTCCGGGGCCTCGTAGGGGGCCGAAATCCCGGTGAACTCGGAGATCTCGCCGGCGCGTGCCTTCTGGTAGAGCCCCTTCACGTCCCGGGATTCGCAGGTCTCGAGGCTCGCCGACACGTACACCTCGAGGAAGTCGCCCTCCTGCATGGAATCGCGTACGGCATTCCGGTCGGCGCGATACGGAGAGATGAAAGACGTGCAACACAGCACGCCGGAGTCGGTGAAGAGCTTCGCGACCTCGCCGATGCGTCGGATGTTCTCGGTGCGATCCTCGGGAGAGAATCCGAGGTTCTTGTTGAGCCCGTGACGGACGTTGTCTCCGTCGAGCACGTAGGCCAGCCGACCCCGCTCGATCAGGACCTTCTCCGCCGCCACCGCGATGGTGGACTTGCCCGAGCCCGAGAGGCCCGTCAGCCAGATGGTGGCGCCCCGCTGTCCGAGGACGCGCTCCCGATCCGCACGCGTGACGTGGCCTTCGTGCCAGGTGATGTTGCTGCTTCGCTGCTGGGCCAAATCGATCTCCAGGGGGTGTGGGTTCAGGGAGGAGGGAGCAGCTTAGCAGCGGCTCCTCGACGGGGCGAAGCCGCGCGGACCCGGCGGACGACCTCCACGAGCCGCTCGGCCACGTGATCCAGCTCGGCCTCGCGGGTGCCCCGACCGAGGCCCATGCGCAGGCCGGAGCGCAGCGCGGCCTCGGGCACACCGAGGGCACGCAGCACGTGGCTGGGCTCGCCCCGGGCCGACGCACAGGCAGATCCCGTGGACAGAGCCACATCGGGCAGGGCCACGAGGACCTGGTCCGCGTCCACCCCATCGATGCACACGTGCAGGTTCCCCGGGAGCCGGGCCCGGCGAGGGCCCGAGAGCGTCAGCCCGTCGATCTCCTTCTCGAGGCGCTCGAGGAGCCGGTCGCGCAGGCCGCCGAGGCGTCGGGCCTCCGACTCCCGCTCCTCGAGGCACAGCTCGAGTGCCCGGGCGAAGCCCACGATGAGCGGCACCG
>JBDLIK010000111.1:0-8657 GCA_039714895.1 Myxococcota bacterium
GCCCGAGACCAAGGGTCTGCTCGCCGGCGTCTGCCGGGGATGGGAACTTCGCATGGCCTTGCTGCCGGAACCGGGGAGCTTCGAAGGTAGCGAACAAAACACGAAAATCAACCCTCGAGACTCGGGCTCGCTGCCGGCACCAAGGCTCTCGCCGCCCCCCACAGGGGCGCGCCGACACACGTGCCGTCGCCGGGAGATCACGGCGGCCCGACCGCGCCTGCCGGATCTTCAGTCGCGCCATCCTCCCTTGGAGCCGGGTGACGCCGAGCCGGCGGCGCCTTGAGCGGGCGGTCGCTCACAAAGCCAGACGGAGGGCTCGCGAAGCACCCTCTCCGCTACTCGTGGGCGCCCACGGGTTCAAGATCGAGAGTGCGTGGTATTCAGCGAGGAGCCCGAACTCCGTGTCTGCCGTGAGGAGCTGTCACCTCTCGCGGGGTTGATCACATCGCAAGTCACTCGATCCCCAGCTGCTTCATCTTCTTGTAGAGGCCTTCGTTGTCGGGTGATTCTAGCGGCAGGCTGGCGGCAACATTCCGAGAAGCCGGCAGCGCAAAATTAGGCGGCACGCGTGATGGACGCGACCAGCTCGTCGATCAGCTCTTGGAGGCGGGGCGTGAACTGGGTCCGATTCGCCTTTGACCACCAATCAGAGAAGTTCCGATTGCGGACGACAGTGTTCCGGATCCGTGCGCGACGGACCTCCCACATACCGTCGTCCAGCATTCCCTGCTCATGTTGATACAGCTGGCTTTCCCAGTTTTGCATGGCCGCCTCGAAGAAGAGACCTTCCCGCGTCTTGTCGATCTCTTCTTGATCTGTAAGGCCCCACCGGCGAATCATCGCCTCGAAGAGCTCCGAGTTCGCCAAGAGCGCCAGGTTGAAGTCGCGACTGGAGGTGACTGTCTGCTGATAAGCTGCGACCTTGGCGGCTCGCGTGTTGGACCGAATCTGAACTCCGAGGTAGACGAGCGAAGCGATGACCCCAGCTGCTCCAACCGCCTCCGCAATCGCACCGATCGCCTCCCAGTTCATGAACTTCCTCCTCGCGCCGCCCGACTAGCCTTTACGCCGCAAGCCTCCACCGCGAACGCAGCAGCCTTGGCAGCACTTTAGCAGCAGGGGGAAGCGGATCGGCGGCACAGAACTGCATTTGAGATGCTGGGGCTACCGGTTCTCTGCGGTGGCGAGGCTTCGCTTCCGCCGCCCGGATCACGCGGTTGGAAGCGCGCTATCTACTTGTAGAGGCCCTCGCGGGTCACCCCGAGCTGGAGAGGTCACCCACCGGGACGGGATCTGAGCAGGCCCTCCCGGTCCCGCATCGCTCGGGCCGCCTCGTTGTCGAGGCTGGCTGCCGCTCAGCCGACGGCCAGCTCGAGAACCGTATCGACGGCGGGCCAGAGGTCGTCTTCGGGGATGTTGAGGGCGGGGAAGAAGCGCAGCACGCGGCCGGCGATGACGTTCACCAGCACGCCCCGGGCCAGGGCGCGGGTCGGGAGGGTGGCGGCGTGCTCGGCGTCGGCGAGCTCGAGGCCGAGCAGCAGGCCGCGGCCGCGCACCTCCCGGGCCCGCCCGGAGTGCTCGGCCGCGAAGGCCTCCAAGCGCTCGCGCAGCCGCTCGCCCAGGCTGGCCGCGCGCTCCACCAGCTTCTCCTCCTCGAGGACGCGCAGCACCGCGTTGGCGGCCGCGCAGCCCAGGGGATTGCCCGCATAGGTCCCGCCGTGGTCTCCCAGGGAGACGGTGGCCGCCACCGCCTCGCTGGTGAGGAAGGCCGCGATGGGGAAGCCGCCTCCGAGCCCCTTGCCCAGGGTGAGCACGTCGGGCACGACCCCGTCGTGCTCCAGGGCCAGCCAGCGACCCGTGCGTCCCAGGCCCGTCTGGATCTCGTCGAGCACCAGCAGCGCACCGGTCTCGTCGCAGCGCTCGCGCAGGCCCGCCAGATAGCCCAAGGGCGGGACGTTCACGCCCCCCTCTCCCTGGATCGGCTCCACGACCACGGCCGCGGTCGCGTCGTCGATGGCGTCCCGGGCCGCGGCGAGGTCGCCGTAGGGCACGCGGGTGGTGGCGGCGAGGAGGGCTTCATACGGGGCCCGGTGCTTCTCCTGGCCGATCAGCGAGAGCGAGCCCAGGGTCCGCCCGTGGAAGGAGTCGTGGGTGGAGACGAAGCGGGTCCGCCCCGTGGCGCGATGGGCGAGCTTGATGGCGCCTTCCATCGCCTCGGTCCCCGAGGAGAGGAAGAAGCTGCGGGTCAGTGCCGCGGGCGTGATCTCGACGAGGCGCTCGGCGAGCTCGAGCTGGGGAAGCGTGTAGAAGAGGTTCGTCGTCTGCATCAGCCGTCCGGCCTGCTCGGCGATCGCCTCGCGCAGGCTGGGGTGGCAGTGACCGATCGCCGTCACCCCCCAGCCGGCGGTGAGGTCTACGTACTCCCGGCCCTCCACGTCGCGCACCCGGGACCCGCTGCCCTCTACCAGGGCTACGGGCAGGCGCTTCACCACCGGCAGGAAGACCCGTGCCTCTCGCTCCTGTACGGTCTCCAGGTCCATGGGATCCTTTCCTGGCCCCGAGGGTCCGTGGGAGCGCGCCCCCAGTCAACCCTCTCGCTCTGCTACCCTGCCCGGGTCATGGGATCCTCCTCCCTGCCGCGTGCTCCCCTGGTGGATCGCTTCGGGCGCCGCATCGAGAATCTGCGCATCTCGGTGACGGATCGCTGCGATCTGCGCTGCTTCTACTGCATTCCCGAGGACATCGAGTGGCTGCCGCGGGGCGAGCTGCTGTCCCTGGAGGAGCTGGGCCGGGTGGCGCGGTTGGCGCTGGAGAGCGGAGTCCGGCGCATCCGCATCACCGGCGGCGAGCCGCTGCTGCGCAAGGATCTGCCGCTGTTGGTGGAGATGATTTCGGGTCTGCCCGGGATCGAGGACCTCGCGCTCACCACCAACGGCACCCAGCTCAGCCGGCTGGCGGGGCCCCTCAAGCGGGCCGGCCTGCACCGGGTCAACATCAGCCTCGACTCCCTCGACCCCTCGACCTTCCGGGCGATGACGCGCCGGGACGCCCACGCGAACGTCCTGGCTGGGATCGACGCGGCCGAGGCCGCCGGCCTCTGGCCGGTGCGCATCAATGCGGTCCTGGTCCGCGGACGCAACGACGGCGAGGTGCTCGACTTCGCCCGTCTCGCCCGGGAACGCGGCTTCGAGGTGCGCTTCATCGAGTTCATGCCGCTGGAGCACGGCCAGCGCTGGGGGACGGACGTGATGGTCCCGGGGCACGAGGCGAAGGATCTCATCGATTCGGTCTTCCCGCTGATGCCCCACCCGGATCGCGATCCCCACGCCCCGAGCCGGGACTGGCTGTTCGCCGATGGCGCCCCGGGGCTGGTGGGCTTCATCGACTCGGTGACCCAGCCCTTCTGCGCCGAGTGCAATCGCATCCGTCTCACCGCCGACGGGAAGCTCCGCACCTGCCTCTTCTCACTGCGCGAACACGATCTGCGGACCGCCATCCGATCGGGGGAGAGCGACGAGGATCTCGTGCGCCGACTCCACGGGGCGGTGAACACCAAGGAGAAGAAGCATCACATCACCGACGGACTCTTCGTGAAGCCCGAGCGGACCATGTCCGCCATCGGAGGCTAGGCGTGCCTTCCGAACCCGAAGCGCGTCCGGACGTGATCCTCCTCGAAGGCATCCAGGTGCCTGCTGCCCTCGGCGTGACCGCCGCCGAGCGCCGCATGCGCCGCCCCGTGACCCTGGATCTCGAAGTGGTCCGCGACCTGCGCGCGGCGGGACGCAGCGATCGGATCCGTCAGACCCTCCACTACAAGCGCATCTTCGAGGTGGTGGAGGACGTCGCGGCCAACCAGGAGCACAAGCTGGTGGAGGCACTCGGCGAGCGCATCGCCGCCGCCGTGCTCGGCAAGTTCGACGCCGACGCGGTCACCGTCACGGTCCGAAAGCCGAAGCCCATCGCCGGCGTCCTCGACTACGCGGGAATCCGTATCACCCGGACCCGCCAGGACGCCTGAGCCTCGGATCCCATGAGCGAGTCCGTTCGGGTCCGCGATGCCGTCTCGACGGGTGCGCTGGTGGCGGCACTCGCCGCGATCCGCGCGATTCCCCGGAGCCGTGCCCTGGCACTGGGCGCGCGCCTGGGCCAGGCCTGGGTGGACCTCGGCCTGCCCCGCACCCGGGTGGGTCTCGAGAATCTCCGCACTGCCTTTCCGGACTGGAGCGAGGAGCGCCGCCGGGCGGTGCTCCGGAGCTCCTTCGCCAACCTGGGGCGCAGCGTCGTGGAGATCGCGCACCTGGCGAACCTGAGCGAAGAGAACCTGGGGGAGGTGATCTCCCTCGAGGGGCTCGAGCACCTCGAGAACGCCCGCCGGGGCTCGCGCGGGGTCATCGCGCTGACCGCCCACTTTGGCAACTGGGAGCTCTTCGCGGCGGCGATGGGCGCGGCGGGCTTCCCGCTCACCATCGTCTATCGCGGTCGCGAGCCGGTCCTCGAGGCCGTGATGCGTGGCTGGCGAGAGCGTGGGGAGACCCTCATGGTCGCGCGGGGCTCGGCGGCGCGGACCACGCTCAAGGCCCTGCGCGCGGGGCGGGTCGTGGCGATGACCCTCGACCAGGACACCCCCTCGAGCCAGGGAGTCTTCGTGCCCTTCCTGGGCCGTCTGGCCTGCACCCGGGATGCCCCCGCACGGATCGCCATGCGCACGGGAGCTCCGGTGGTGCCTTCGTTCATCTTCCGGCGCGGAGAGGATGCGCGGCACGTGGTCCGCTTCGCGCCAGCCCTCGAGCTCGTCGCGAAGGGGTCGAACCCCGAGGAGGCCGTCCTCGAGAACGTCCGACGCATGGTGCGTGCGGTGGAGGACGTGGTGCGCGAGTGCCCCGAGCAATGGACCTGGAACCATCGGCGCTGGCGCACGCAACCGCCCGGAGAGACGAGGCCCTATCTGCGGGGGGAGCGGCTGCGCGCACGCCTGGCGGGGGCTGCGCCGGTAGAGCCCGAGGCCCCAGCGGATTCCACCGCCCCGCCCGACGACCCACAGCCGCGGTAGTATCGCGGCTGACCTGGCCGCCACCCTTGCCGGTGGCAGGCAGGAGGAGCCATGGCGGCCGAGAAGCCCCCCGTCAGCCTGGTGGCCTCCGAGCCGGCCGAGATGTCGAAGAACGAGCGGATCAAGCTCGTGAGCAAAGGCCTCTTCTACGTGGGCGATGGGCGGGGCGAGCCCCACAGCTTCGCGGAAGAGGTCGACAAGCTCAGCCGCGGCGAAGAGCCCACGATCTCGGGCGAGGCCAAGGAGCTCTCGAAGTTCTTCGGGATCTACCGGCAGCAGACCCGGGGCGAGCGCGGCCGCAAGACCGACGACCACTTCTTCATGGTTCGCATCAAGTGTCCGGCGGGGGGCGAGCTCTCCGCCTTGCAGTGGATCGCTCTCGCAGATGCCGCCGAGAAGTACGCCGACGGAACCCTGCGCATCACGTCGCGCCAGGGCGTCCAATACCACCACGTCTACGGTCCCCAGCTCGCCCCGCTGGTGCGGCACCTGAACCGCGGCTATCGGTCCGAGGCCACCCTCGGCGCGTGCGGCGACGTCAACCGCAACGTCATGGCCTCCCCCGTGGACGATCTCGACCCGCGCTTCGAGCCCCGGGCAAAGGCACTCGCCTACGAGATCGCGGATGCGCTCTCCCCGCGCACCTCGGCCTACTTCCAGATCTTCCTCACCGATGATGAAGGTCGTACGGTGGCGCCGGTGAACCCCGAGGAGCCCCTCTACGGTGAGCACTATCTGCCTCGGAAGTTCAAGGTCGGGATCGCGCATCCAGACGACAACTCCGTCGACATCCTCACCCAGGACGTCGGCCTGCTCCCGGTCCGACGGGGCGATGGCTGCGACGGCAGCCTCTTCGACGTCTACACCGGCGGTGGACTGGGGCTCACCCACAACAACCCCCGCACGGCCGCGCTGCTCGGCCTCCACCTCGGCCGGGTGCGGCGGGAGCAGGTGGTGGAGGTCACCCGTGCCATCGTGATCCTCCAGAAGGAGAACGGTGAGCGGCGGGATCGCAGGCAGGCCCGCTGGAAGTACACCGTCCGGCGTCTGGGTCTCGAAGCCGTGAAGGCAGAGCTCAAGACCCGCTTTCGGCTGGAGATCGAGGAGGCTCCGCCGGAGCCCCTTCCGCCCATGCGCCTCCACCTGGGCTGGCACCCGCAGTCGGGCGGTGGGGACTACTATGGAATCTCCGTGGAGAACGGGCGCATCCGGGCGCCGCTTCGTGCGGCGCTCCGGGAGGCCGTGGAGCAGCTCTCCCTCGGCGTGCGCTTCACCCCCCAGCAGGATCTGCTCCTGTGCAACGTCCGGGAGCGCGCGGCCCTCGAGGCCATCCTCGAAGCCCACGGAGTGACGAGGGAGGAGAGCGT
Organism: Myxococcota bacterium; assembly: GCA_039714895.1. Classification (GTDB taxonomy): domain Bacteria; phylum Myxococcota_A; class UBA9160; order UBA9160; family DASRUS01; genus JBDLIK01. Next base: position 6,418 of record JBDLIK010000111.1, read on the forward strand.
CTCGGCGGTGCGCAAGAACGCCATGGCCTGCCCCGCGAAGCCCACCTGCGGGCTGGCCATGACGGACGCGGAGAACATCCTGCCCCACTACCTGGGCGCCATCGAGGCCGCGGGCCTCGGCGACGTCGACGCGGTGATCCGCATGACCGGCTGCCCGAACAATTGCGTCCGGCCACCGACCGCCGAGATCGGCATCTACGGCTACGGGAAGAACGACCACGTGATCCTGGTGGGCGGATCCCGCGAGAACACGCGGATCGGCCACACCCTTTACGCGAGGATTCCCGAGGAAAAGATGGTTCCGGTGCTGGTGGGCCTGTTCCGGGCGGTCCGGGAGCGCAAGCCCGGGGACGAGCCGGTGGGAGAGTTCCTCCACCGCACCTCGCCGGAGGATCTTCGTGCCTGGATCGGCATCGACGACGGTGTCTGAGGCGGCGCCGGGTGGGGGGTGATATCCTCCGCTCGTCCGCGCCCGGGCCCAGGAAGGTGACCGGTTGAGCCTCCCCTCCTCTCACACTCCGCTCCTCGCGCGCGAAGCCGACGGGCTGGTGCGCGAGGCCGTCGAGAGCCAGTGCCTCGAGCGCGCCCCCGCCGAGCGACTGGCGGCGGCGCTCGGGAACGCCGGCGTGCGGGAGCGACTCCTCGAGGGCGCCTTCGAGAGCAAGCGGCGCGGACGGGGCGACGCCATCACCGTGTCGCGCAACGTCTTCGTCCCGCTCACGAATCTCTGCCGCAACCGCTGCGCCTACTGCACCTTCGCCAAGAAGCCCGACGCTCCCGACGCCCACACCTACACCCTCGACGAGGTGGACGAGGTGGTGCGAGGCGCCGCGCGCGCTGGGGCCATCGAGGCGCTCTTCTGCCTCGGCGACAAGCCCGAGATCGCCTACAGGAGCTACCGGGAGGAGCTGGCCCGCCGGAGCTACCGCTCCACGGTGGACCTGCTGGTGGACGCCTGTCGGGTCGCGTTCGACGGCGGCATGCTGCCCCATACCAATGCGGGGCTGCTCTCGCGCGAGGACATGGAGCGCCTGCGACCCTGGAACGCCTCCATGGGCCTGATGCTCGAGACCACCAGCCGGCGCCTGCGCGGCAAGGGCGGAGCTCACTACTACGCGCCGGACAAGGAGCCCCGCAAGCGGATCCGGATGCACCGGGAGGCGGGCGAGCTCCGGATCCCGTTCACCAGCGGGCTACTCCTGGGGATCGGCGAGACCGACGCCGAGCGCGTGGACACCCTGTTTGCCATCCGCGACCTCGCCGAGCGCTACGGCCACATCCAGGAGGTGATCGTCCAGCCCTTCCACCCCAAGCCCGACACGCCCATGCGCGGCGTGGCGGCGCTCTCGGACTCGGCGGTGGCGAGCTGGGTGGCGATGGCCCGTCTGGTGCTGGGACCGCAGATGAACGTGCAGGCGCCGCCCAATCTGGCGACCGAGGTGCTCGAGCTGCTGGCGCGATCGGGTCTCAACGACTGGGGCGGGGTCTCCCCCGTGACCATCGACTTCATCAACCCGGAGGCTCCCTGGCCGAAGCTGGCGGAGCTGCGCCGGCGCACCGAGGCCAGCGGCCAGACCCTGCGCGAGCGTCTGCCGGTCTACCCCGAGGCTGTGCGGGGTCGCCCCGAGCTCTTCGATCCCCGGGTTCACGAGGCCCTCGGACGCTTCGCGGATTCCGACGGTTATGCCCGGTTGCGCCCCGGTGGGGCGCAGGAGGCTGCATGATGCTGGAACGGCTGCTCTCCCAGGTGGATCTCGAGGTGGCGCGGGCCCTGGACGGCGCGCTCGATGGACGCGAGCTGGGCGAGCAGGAGGGTGCGAGGTTGCTCCGGGCCGACGGTGCGGACTTCCACGCGCTGCTCCGCGCCGCGGACCTGGCGCGCCGCGACGACGTCGGCGACGACGTCAGCTTCGTGGTGAACCGCAACATGAACTTCACCAACGTCTGCTACGTCGGCTGCAGCTTCTGCGGCTTCTCGCGCCACAAGGACGATGCGGACGCCTACGACCATCCCATGGAGGTGCTCGTCGCCAAGGCGCGGGATGCCGTCGCCCGGGGCGCAACGGAGGTCTGCATCCAGGGAGGGATCCACCCGAACAAGGATCACACCCACTATCGCGAGATCCTGGAGACCGTGAAGGCCGCCTTCCCCGAGCTCCACATCCACGCCTTCTCCCCGGAGGAGATCGATTTCGGTCACCGCGCCAGCGGGATGGAGCTGGCCGACTACCTGCGTTGGC